>CAZEZH010000017.1:0-38003 GCA_964516305.1 uncultured Halochromatium sp.
CCCTGCTGAAGCTGAAGCTGCCGCTCTGGTTTCTGCAAGCCGTTCATAGGCTCTCTTGTGGGTCGATATCGATGCTCCAACGCAGCCTGTGCCGCTTTGACTGCGATCGCAGTACCGGCAGTAATCGATCGATCAACCCATGCAAAGGCCCACGCTCCTTGCACTGCAACAGCAGCTGGGCACGGTAGCGTCCGGCTCGGCGCTCCATGCTCGCCGGTGCCGGCCCCCAGATCTCGACCGGTCCGGGCTCGAGCGCTAGGGCTAGCGTCCGCGCGCCGCGCAGAAAGTCGAGCGCGAGCTGCTCGGTGCGGCTGTCGGCGCGGAGCAAGGCCTGAAAGCTGAACGGGGGCAGCCGAGCCTCAGCACGCTCGCTGAGCGCCGCGGCAGCGAAGGCGGCATAACCTTGCCGCAGCAGCCGGATCAGCAGTGGATGATCGGGATGCCGCGTCTGCACCAGCACAGTGCCCGGCCGCTCAGCACGCCCGGCACGCCCGGCAACCTGGATCAAGAGCTGGGCCATGCGCTCGGTTGCCCGAAAATCACTGCCGTAGAGGCCATGATCCAGATCGAGAATACCGACCAGGGTCACGCCGGGCAGGTGATGGCCCTTGGCCAGCATCTGGGTGCCGAGCAGGATCGGATAGGCGCCATCGCGCGCAGCGGCTAGCAGGCGCTCCAGCTCACCTTTGCGACGCGTATTGTCGCGATCGATCCGGGCTAGGGGGATGCCGGGGAAGCGTTGCCGCAAGCTGTCCTCGACGCGCTCGGTCCCCTGCCCGAGCGGGCGCAGGTCGGGTGATTCGCAGTAAGGGCACTGAACCGGTAGCGGGCGTTGATCGCCGCAGTGATGGCAGGTCAGCTGGCCGTGGCCGCGGTGAAGCGTCATGCGGGCATCACAGTGCTGGCAGACACTGATCCAGCCGCAGTCGTGGCAGGTTAATACTGGTGCGAAGCCGCGCCGATTGAGGAACAACAGCACCTGATTGCCGGCCTCGATCACCGCTGACATCCGCGTCAATAGGGCGTGCGAGAGGCCGGTGATCAACGGCTGTGAACGCACATCGGCGAGCAAGAAGCGCGGCGCCTGGGCGCCGCCTGCCCGGCGACGCAGTCGCAGATGCTGATAACGTCCACGCTCGGCGTTGCGCAGGGTCTCCAGCGAGGGTGTTGCTGAGCCGAGCACGACCGGGCACCGGCTGATCTGGGCGCGGCGCACGGCGAGGTCGCGAGCCGAGTAACGGAAGCCGTCCTGCTGTTTGAGCGAGACGTCATGCTCTTCATCGACGATGAGCAGACCAAGATCCGGCAACGGAGTGAAGATGGCCGAGCGGGTGCCCAGCACCAGCCGGGCTTGGCCGCGAGCGGCGCGTCGCCAAGCAATCTCGCGCTCGCGCTCGGCGAGCCCGGAGTGCAGCACTGCGCGCTCGGCGCTGATGCGGTGTGCAAAGCGTTCGGCGAGCTGCGGCGTGAGGCCAATCTCGGGGACCAAGACCAGGATTTGCCGGCCCTGCTCCAGGGCTGCGTCAATGAGACGGATGTAGACCTCGGTCTTGCCGCTGCCAGTCACGCCATCCAGCAGGTAACAGTTGAAGCCGCTGTCCTGACTCATCGCCTCGACCGCGGCCTGCTGCTCGCTGTTGAGCGATGGTGCTGTCCTTGGCTCTTGGGATGCTGACGCGCCTGATGTATCGACCGGTAGCGACGCTGGAACACTGGTTGTTGTTTGCGGGTCTAGACCCTTGGTCGCTGGCGAGACTGAGCAGCGCTCGATCAGGCCTTTCGCTTCGAGCGCCTTGAGTGCGGGTCGACTGTCGCCGATGCGCTCGCGCAGCGATGCGTCGGCGAGACCAGCGCCTTGTGCTTGGAGGGCTGCAAGGGCTGCGGCTTGGCGTGGCGCGCGCGCCAACTGCTGTAACGGGAAGATCTTGCCTTCTGCGGTCGGTCGCCAGCCCTTTGGCTCGGGCCCGCTGCCGGGCAGGGGGCGGCGCAGGCGAGCGGGCAGGGCGCTGAAGATGGCCTCGCCTGGAGGGCAGCGATAGTAGTCGGCTGCCCACCGAATCAAATCGATATCCTCGGCTGAGACTAATGGCTCTGGGTCGAGACAACGCTCGATGGGCTTGAGCCGCTCGGGCGCGATCGCTGACTCGCTGCTAAGGCCAACAATGATCCCCACCCGGTGGCCACGACCAAAGGGCACGACCACACGTTGACCGATGCTGTGGGCCGTTCCCAAACGCGGGTGAAGATAGTCGAAGATGTCGGGTAGCGGTGCCGCAACGGCCACTTGAACGATCGCCACGACGGCCTCCCTGGATAAGACGGCTCAATTGGTTGGGTGGGGGCCTGATGGCTCGATGGGACCGGACAGATTGAGGGTAGCCCCGTTATAACCAGACCGCTTACTGTTGTCGAATGCGCGACTGTGGTGAGACAGGGTCCCCGGCTACGATTTGCCCGAGATGGGTAACCGTGTATTATTGCCGCGGCGATATGGTCGCTGTCGAATCCTTTCGATCCCGAGCCCAGGGTTCCGAGCTATGTTGACACTGAGCCAACAGATCTTGCGCACTGATCTAGCCGGTATGCCGCTGGAGTGGATCGATTACAAGGCTGCTGCCAGGCTCTACTTCCTGGGTCAGGTTGCCTACGCCTGTGGCAATCCGATGATCCTGCTCCGCGGTGGCATCAATGCGCGCACTCGCACCCAGAGCGAGCTGCAGATCCACTCGATTATCGCGACTCAGGGGGCGCATCACGGCCCGACAAAGTTCGCTGACGATTACGTGCCGCCGCTCTCCAACCGAACGCTGTTCCAGCGTGATGACCACCTGTGCCTTTACTGTGGCGGGCGCTTCTCCGCCGGCTACCTGTCTCGCGACCATGTGCGTCCGGTCAGCAAGGGCGGTGAGGACCATTGGAAGAATGTCGTTACAGCCTGCGTCCGCTGCAATAACTACAAGGCCGGGCGGAGCCCTGAAGACGCGGGGATGCAACTGCTAGCGGTGCCCTTCACGCCGACCCATGTCGAGTACATCTATCTGATGGGGCGTAATGTGCTGGCTGACCAAATGGCGTTTCTGCGGGCGCATTTTCCGCGCACTAGCCCATTGCTTCGTCGTCTGGCGAATGCCTGATCTGCGGAGGCTCGATCGCGCATCATGACTGATTGGCACGCTATTGTTGAGCAGATCAACGCTGCATCCGGGCGCCGCTTCCAGCCAAAGAGCCCACAAGCCATTGGCGGCGGCTGCATCAACCAGGCCGTCGTTCTCGGGCAGGGTGAGGAGCGCGTCTTCGTCAAGCTCAATCGTGTCGATCTACTGGACATGTTTGATGCGGAGGCGGATGGTCTAGCCGAGATGGCGGCGACCAAGAGTATTCGAGTCCCCGAACCACTCTGCACCGGACTGGATGGGAAGCAGGCGTTTATCGCGATGGAGTACATCGCCCTCGGCGGTGGACGCGGTGATGCCATCGCGGCAGGACAGCAGCTCGCCGAGATGCATCGCGCCACCCGTCCCCGCTTCGGCTGGGATCGCGACAACAGGATCGGCTCGACGCCGCAGCCGAACGCGGAGCATGACAATTGGATTGAATTTTGGTCTGAGCGACGACTTGGCTTTCAGCTGCAGCTTGCGGCACGGAACGGCTATCGCGGTCGATTACAAAAGCGCGGAGAGCGTCTGTGCCAGGGCCTTGCGGCGTTGCTCGATCATTCCCCGGTTGCGTCGCTGCTGCATGGCGACCTCTGGGGAGGGAATATCGGCTATGCGCCCGACGGACAGCCGGTGATCTTCGATCCGGCTTGCTACTACGGCGATCGTGAGGCGGATCTAGCGATGACGGAGCTGTTTGGCGGCTTCGGGCGCCAGTTTCGTGCGGCCTATGAGGAAGCCTGGCCACTGAGCCCTGGCTACTCGGTTCGCAAGCAGCTCTACAACCTCTACCATATCCTCAACCACCTGAACCTGTTTGGGGGAGGCTACCTCAGCCAGGCTGAGCGTATGGTCGATCAGTTGCTGGCTGAGCTTGGCTGAGCTTGGCTGAGTTTGCTGAATGACGCCCTTCAACAGCTCCAACCTGCTGTCCTCCAGTATTGACGCTCCAACGTCCTGTGATGGCGTGGGCCGCAGGAGTGGCCGGCCGGCGTTCCCACGCTGGAGCCTGGGAGCAAGCAAGCGTAAGAGCGAGGGAACGAGCAGAGCATTTGAGTGTTGACGGTTTCGATTCTGTTACCGTTGTGTTAAAAAGCACCCTCGTTGCCGAGCATTCTCGGCACTCGAACACCGCCTCCGTCTTGCCGAGCCCGCGCTCTCCTAAAGATCTAATTAAATGGCTCGTGAGCTGCTACTGCTGCGACACGCCAAGTCCGATTGGGACAGTGATGCGGCGTCCGATATCGAGCGCCCTCTCGCCAAGCGCGGAAAGCGTGACGCCCCGCGCATTGGCGAATGGCTCTATCGGGAAGGACTCGTGCCCTCGCTCATCCTGAGTTCACCGGCCGAACGTGCTCGCGAGACGACCCTGCGTGTCTGCAAAGGCCTCGACTACAAAAAGCGCGACATCAAATGGGAGCCGGCCATCTACGAGGCCGATCTAGAGGCATTATTGGCTGTTCTGGGCGGTTATGCGCAGGGGCCGAGTATCTTGCTGATGATCGGCCACAATCCCGGGCTTGAGGAATTGCTGCGCTATTTGGCCGACGATGATCTCGATGAGCTTAGGGACGAGAAAGTGTTGCCCACGGCAGCCTTGGCTCGGTTAGAGATGCCCGATGATTGGTGCGCGCTTGATGCTGGCTCAGCCGCGCTCTTAACGATTGTTCGGGCTAAGGCCCTTAAATAACCCAAGTCTGGGTTGCGTTGGCTACCTGCCAATCGCCTCATTTTGCATCCTGACAACGGCTAGCGCCGGCTCCCGAATCGCATTCCTTCGTCTCAATGAGACTTCTGGAATGTGCTGCGGAGCCAGCACTGAGTGCGATCTTGTGCTTCTGGTCGCTGATGCCTCTGATTGGGTGATGGACTGGTGCGGGCTTTAGTCGACGCGGCGCGCGGCCTTCTGCCAGGGTGAGACGATGCCAAGCAGGTGGGCCATGTCTTTCATGAAGATCCGCAGGTGGGCGGCGGGCTTGGCGCGCACCAGGCGCTTGTGCATGTAGGCCTCCCAAGTCAGATGCTGGATGTCGGGGTCATCGCAGAGGCTGACGAAACGCTCGCGGCGCTTGTCACTCTTGTACCAGAAGCGTTGCATGATGCCGAGAATCCAGAACACGCGGCCATGTGCCTTCATGAATTGCTTACGGGCATTGGCAAGGGCCTTGGGGTTGCCAGTGACGAGCAGTTCTTCGACCGCGTCGGCGGCGAGGCGCCCACCGACCAGGGCGTAGTAGATGCCTTCGCCAGAGGCCGGTGCGACCACGCCAGCAGCATCGCCGGCGAGCACCAGGTCACGGTCGTTGTCCCATTTCTTCAGGGGGTGTAGTGGGATTGGTGCACCCTCGCGGCGCAGGGTCTCGCACTGATCGAGCCCGGTCTCTTTGCGCAACTGATCGACGGCGTCGTGGAGCGAAAAGCCTTTCAGCTCGGTGCCGACACCGATGCTGGTGGTCTCTCCGTGCGGAAAGATCCAGGCATAGAAGTCGGGTGAGAGCTTGCCTTGGTAGTAGACGTCGCAGCGTGTGGGGTCGAAGTCGTGCAGGCCCTTGCCGGAGGTCGGTGCCGGCGAGCGAACGATTTCGTGATAGGCGGCCACATGCGGCAGTTCCTTGGCGCCGGGCACGCATTGCTTGGCGACGGATGACATAGCGCCGTCAGCGCCGATCACCGAGCGTGCGCGCACCGTCTCGGTCGCGCTGCGGTCACTGGCCGCGGCCGGGCGAAACTCGACCAGCGCGGTGCCGTCGGTGTCTCGCAGCACCTGGGTATAGGTGCCATTGCGGCGCTCAGCGCCGGCGCCGGCAGCTCGCTCTCGCAGCCATTCATCAAACGGCTCGCGATCGACCATGCCGACATAGCCGCCATTGATCGGCATATCGACATGGCGGTCGCTCGGCGCCACCATGCGGGCGGAGCTGATCTTGGCAACCAGCTGCTCATCCGGGATCTCAAACTCTTCGATCGCCTTTGGTGGAATCGCTCCACCGCAAGGTTTGATGCGGCCCGGTCGGTCGAGCAACAAAACCTTGCGGTTGCGCCTGGCCAGATCGTGAGCGGCCGTCGCGCCTGCCGGGCCGCCGCCGACGACCACCACATCATAGGTCTCGGAGTTCGCCATCAGTCTCACCTTTGGGGTCTAGCTGTTGTTGGGCTGCGGTCGTGGCAGCAGTTGACCGCCGCGTTCGGGGTGTTCGCCCCTGTGCCGGATGCTATCGCTGCTCCGAGCATGGTGGGCCTAGGGTGTTGCGACGATCACCGCGCGGGCGGCGAAGGCGCTGACCATCATGCCACTGACGTAGACCGTGACGCCGAGTGCGCTGAGCCAGGTGGCACGGGCGATGGGGTCTTCAAGGAATCGAAACATGAGTGTGATCTGGACCATCATCAATGCAGCGACTGCGGCGGCATGGACCGGCTGCATCCAAGAGAACAGCAGGCCGACGACCACGAACTGGGGCAAGATCATGACGATGCAGGCCACCCAAGCGGCGCCTCTGACACCGAGTTGCACCGGTAGCGAGCGCACACCCATCTGCTTGTCGCCCTCGATCGCTTTGAAGTCGTTTAGGGTCATGATGCCGTGCGCGCCCAATCCATAGAGGAACGCCAGCGCGAGGATGCGCCAATCCGGCATCGCGCCGCCGATCATCACTGCGGCGCCGGTGACCCAGGCCAGACTCTCATAAGAGAAGCCAACTGCGGCATTGCCATACCAGCCATTCTGCTTGAGCCGCAGCGGCGGTGCGCTGTAGGCCCAGGCCAGGATCAGGCCGAGGACCGTGGCCCCGAATACCCAGGGGCCGAGCACCAGTGCGAGCAGCAGTGAGACTAGGGTCCAGATGACTGCAAGTTTGAAACCCCAGTTGCCTGGAATCCGACCCGATGGGATCGGCCGATTGGGCTCATTGATCGCATCGACATCGCGGTCGTACCAATCGTTGACGACCTGACTGGTCGCGCACAGTAGCGGTCCCGCCAAGACGACGCCGGCTAGCAGCAGGAGCCAATTCTCGACGATCGATGCGCCGGACGAGACGACGCCGCAGGCGAAGGCCCACATTGGTGGGAACCAGGTGATCGGGTGCAAAACCTCGAGGATGGCCGAGGGCTCGGGGCGGTTCGCCGTAGCGGCGGAGGTGGCCGGCTCTATCATGGATACAGATGTTCGTGTCGGGGTCGGTTGGTGTGAGCGTAAATGGCGCAAGTTTAGCCCGAAGCCCGCGGCGCGGGCGCGGTGCTGCACAGGAACGCTGATCAGGGTCAAGCTGCTGGCTAGGCCCGGGCTTACCGGGCTTGGCTATGGTTAGCGGAATCCGGGTCTCAGGGGCTTCGAGGGGGTTGATCGCTGCCGCTTTCAGCCGCAGGGTCGCTCAGACCATAGCGTCTCAGCTTCACATAAAGGCTCTGTCGGCTCAAACCGAGCAGCTCGGCTGCGGAGGCACGATTGTCGCCGGTGAGTTCGAGTGCGGCCTCGATGCAGAGGCGCTCGATCATATCCGAAGACTCTCGCACCACCTCTTTCAGTGGGACGCGTCCCACCAGTTCGGTCAGGTGCTCGACAGAGCGCGGCAGCGCCTGCTCACTGCTGCTATCGGCGGAAACCCGGCGGTCGACGTTCCGAATGATGAAGCCGAAGCTGGGCTGCTCATCGTTCTGGATCGCGACCGCCGAGATCTCGACCTCGCTGCTGGCACCGTAGTCGCTTCGCACCGTGGTGGCGAATAGTCGCACGGCGCCGTGCTGGCGGAGGTTGGCGAGGAGCACGTTGAGGTCGACGCCGGGACGGCCAAGCCAGTGGTCGAGCGACTCGCCTCGGACCTGTTCCTCGTTACTGACTTGGGTGAGGTCGAGGAAGGCAGCATTCGCGTTGAGGATGCGGCCGTCCGGCGAGGTGACGACGATGCCGTCGGGGGCTCGATCCATGATCTTGGCGAGACGCGAGCGCGGCTCGGCACTCTCCACTGAGCCTTGCGGGCTGCGGCTGATCTGCACAAGCCGCAGCAGGAGCATCGAGGTGTTCTCCTGGCGGATCAGGGTCGCGGAGATGTTCAGCTCGGTGCCATTGCGCAGGCGTGCATGGACATCATTTGCCTTGCCGGCAGCGCGGACCCCGGCGATTAGGGATTCGACCGCCCGAGTGCCAGTCTCGTCGAAGCCCTCGGGAAAATGGCGTCCTACCAACCGCCGCGGATCGGCCGCGAGCAATTGACTGGCGGCCGGATTGGCCTCAACGACCTTGCCGGTGGCGGGGTCCATCACCAACACTGCGTCCGACGAGGAACGGAATAGCAGCCGGTAGCGGGTCTCGAGTTGGCGCAGGCGCCAGTAGTCACGCTCCAACGATTGTTGGGCATCGACCAGGCGCTGCTGCAGCGCTGCAAAGCCTTGCAGATCACGGCCAACGGCAATGAGATGGTCGCGACTGCCGAGGCGCGTGGCACAGTAGCGTACCGGGACTTCGCCGCCGCTGGGTGAGATGTGGGCGAGCTGCTGCCAGATGGGTGCTCCGCTATCGCTGAGTGCATCGGCAATCAAGGTCTTAACCTTGCCGCGGCTCTCTGCGGTTACGGTGTCGCTCCATGAGCGGCCCACCCAGTCGTCGGAGATCTGGGCACTCAGTTCGTCGTTACCCAAGGCAACATCACGAATCATGCCCTTTTGATCCAAGATCAGGGCAATATCGGAAACCGCAGCAATCAGGGTTGCGACGCGCTCCGTGTCGACTTTTCCAAGGGCGGCTTGCGGTGCGTCAAAGGCCTTCACGATCGCCTGCTCCTGACTGCACCTTGAGCGCACTTTGGGCGTGGCTCGGCATAGGGCTCCGGACGAATTTTCCTCTCAGCGGGCTCAGTGATGGCGCCCGCGCCAGCTCGCTTCACGTCATCACCTCGGCTCCCCCTCTCTTACCGCGGCGGGGTGCTGTGCTCCCGTCGAGCCCCAAGGGCATGATCAAAGCCCATTGATTTTTCATGGGAAATGATCCGCATCTCCCGCTGTGCTGCGGGTAAGTTCGACGCTTAGGCCTTTGCGGTGTGCCGCCTGCCTCGTGCTTCGGCCGGGGCTGGTTCTACCAAACACACGGACAGCATGACGCTAACGCCGGTCACCCCTTTATTAGGTAGTCGCGAGGCGTCGATCTGTCAAGTATTCTTTACGTTAAGCTGAGTTGACATGTGTGGGGATGCAGACTAGATTCCTTAATACGGCGGCAATTCCCCAAACCCTGCTCGAGGAGGCTAATGCGTCAGCCCGTGAAAAGGCATGACCGGCATCAACCGCTTTATACGCCAGACGAGCGTAAACGGCGCGACGAGACTCCCTGGACCTTGGTTCAGGGTCTGTTGGCGCCGTTGCAGTTCTTGGTGTTCCTGATCAGCTTGGTGTTGGTGATCCGATATCTGTCGACCGGCGCAGGCGAATTGGCTGCCACGGTCTCGGTCGTGATCAAGACTATGATCCTTTACTTGATCATGATCACAGGATCGATCTGGGAGAAGGTCGTCTTCGGTAAGTACCTCTTTGCACGTCCGTTCTTCTGGGAGGATGTGTTCAGCATGTTGGTCTTGGGGCTGCATACGGCCTATCTGGTCGCAGTCTTCGGCGGCTTCATGGATGTCCGTGGGCAGATGTTGCTGGCGTTGGCCGCCTACACCGCCTATGTGATCAACGCGACCCAATTCATCCTCAAACTACGCGCAGCGCGTCTCTCGGCGCAGCGCCTCGATGCTGAGCAGGCCGCGTCTGCAGGGGCTGCCAAGTGACCGGCACCAGCGCTACCCCGCAATCGGGCGAGTCACCGGCTTGCGCCGCCAGCCGTCTTGGGGCGAGTCGTGGTCCGGTATCGGTACAGCTCGAGCAAGGCCAGCGTCAGGTGTTCTGCGGGCTGGCCGGGATCGTATGGCTGCACCGTAAGATCCAAGATGCCTTCTTCCTGGTCGTTGGCTCGCGCACCTGTGCGCATCTCCTCCAATCGGCAGCCGGCGTGATGATCTTTGCTGAGCCGCGCTTTGCGACCGCCGTGCTGGGTGATCGCGACCTCGCCGGCCTGGCTGACTGCAACGAGGAGTTGGACCGAGTCGTGACCGAACTCCTGGCACGGCGTCCGGATATTGGCACCTTATTCTTGGTGGCGTCTTGTCCATCCGAGGTGATCAAGCTCGACCTCAACAATGCCGCCGAGCGCCTGTCGCGCGAGCAGCAAGGCCGGGTGCGGGTGCTTGCGTACAGCGGCAGCGGCCTTGATACCACCTTTACCCAGGGTGAGGATACCTGCCTGACGGCCTTGGTGGCGGAGATGCCGGACGCCAGCGCTGGCGCCGATTCGCTGCTGGTCTTGGGTACCTTGCCCGATGTGGTGGAGGATCAGTTCCGCCGCCTATTCGATGCGCTGGGTATCCCGTCGCTCGCCTTTCTGCCGCCGCGACGCGGCACTGAGCTGCCCTCGGTCGGTCCCGGGACCCGGCTGCTGGCCGCGCAGCCCTTTGTTGGTGGGACGGCGGCAGCACTGGTTGATCGCGGAGCAACGCTGCTTGAGGCGCCCTATCCATTCGGTATCGAGGGCACCCGCGCTTGGCTCAGTGCGGCGGCTGACGCATTTGGCATTTCGGCCGCCCGGGTCGAGGAGGTCACGGCACCTGCCGCCACCCGTGCCGAGCGCGGCCTCGAGCGGTATCGTACGCAGCTTGCCGGAAAGCGGATCAGTTTTCTGCCAGACTCTCAGCTCGAGATCCCGCTTGCGCGCTTTCTGCAGCGAGAGTGTGGTATGGAGTTGGTCGAGGTCGGTGTGCCCTATCTCGATCGGCGCATGATGGGTGCAGAACTCGACTGGCTGCCAGCTGGGCTGCGGCTGACCGAGGGACAGGACCTGGAGCGCCAACTCGACCGTCTCCGCGAAGATCGCCCTGATCTTACCGTCTGCGGTCTTGGCCTGGCCAACCCCCTCGAGGCCGAGGGACTGACAACCAAGTGGTCAATCGAGCTGGTCTTCTCGCCGGTGCACGGCTTCGACCAGGCCGCCGATCTGGCCGAACTCTTCGTGCGGCCCCTCAACCGCCGCGGGCGGCTCGCGTTCTGATCAGAATCGGTTCGATCCTATCGCATGCAACTGACTGTCTGGACATACGAAGGCCCGCCCCACATGGGGGCCATCCGCATAGCTGCGTCGATGGAGGACGTTCATTGCGTCCTGCATGCCCCTCAGGGTGACAGCTATGCGGATCTGCTGTTTACGATGATCGCGCGCAGCGCAAAACGCCCGCCGGTGACCTATACCAGTTTCCAGGCGCGCGACATGGGGGCTGATACCGCTGAGTTGGTGCGCACCAGACTGCAAGAGACGGTCGATCGTTTCCAGCCCGGTGCGCTGCTGGTCGGTGAGGCCTGTACCGGCGAGCTGCTGCAGGATCAGCCGGCGGCCTTGGCGCAGGGGATGGGCTTCGATTGCCCGGTGGTGCCTCTCGAATTGCCTGCCTTTACCCGCAAGGAAAACTGGGGCGCGAGCGAGACCTTCCACCAGCTGGTGCGCCATCTGCTGCGTGGCCAACAGCCGCGCGCTCGCGATCCGGTTGCTGAAGGTCGTCGCCCACGCGCTAACCTGCTTGGCGCGACGGCGCTCGGCTTTCGGTGCCGCGATGACATCGCCGAGGTCATCAAGCTGCTCGATAGCGCTGGAGTGGATGTCAATCTCAGCGCCCCGGCCGGCGCCTCGACCGAGGACCTGCGGCGGATTCCGGATGCTGATTTCAACATCTGCCTCTATCCCGAGATCGCCCAGAGCACCTGTACCTGGCTCGAGCGCATGTTCAAGCAGCCCTGGGTGAAGACGGTGCCGATCGGTGTTGGCGCAACGCGTGATTTTCTGATCGAGGTCGGCGAGGTCGCCGGGATCGATACCAGCGCCGCCATCGCCGCCGGTCGTACCCGTCTACCCTGGTTCTCGCGCTCCGTCGATTCGACCTATCTGACCGGCAAACGCGTGTTTATCTTTGGTGATGCCAGCCATGTGATCGCGGCCGCGCGCGTTGCCACCGAGGAACTGGGTTTCGAGGTTGTTGGTCTCGGCAGTTATAGTCGCGAATTCGCGCGAGAGTTGCGTGCGGCCGCTGAACGTTATGCTGTCGAGGCGCTGATCACCGATGACTATCTTGAGGTCGAGTCCGCGGTGCTGGAACTGGCCCCGGAGCTGATGCTCGGCACCCAGATGGAGCGCCATATCGCCAAGCGCGCCGGAATCCCCTGTGCGGTGATCTCGGCGCCGGTCCATGTGCAAGATTTCCCGGCGCGCTATGCCCCGCAGATGGGCTTTGAGGGCGCCAACGTGATCTTTGATACCTGGGTCCATCCCTTGATGATGGGCCTGGAAGAGCATCTAATCACGATGTTCCGTGAAGACGAGGAGTTTCATGACGAGGCGGTTGCCTCCCACCTCGGAACCGGCAGCGTATCCGCGGCGAGCGCGGATTCGACAGCTCGGTCTGCGGCTTCGGCCGAGCCAACCACCAGCGCGGACGGCATTGGGGCTGATGCTGCGCTGGTTTGGGAGCCCGAGGCCGAAAAGGAGCTGAAGAAGATCCCCTTCTTCGTCCGCGGGAAGGCCCGTCGTAACACAGAACGCTTCGCTGCCGAGAGTGGCGTCGCCAGAATAACGGTCGAGACACTTTACGATGCCAAAGCCTACTTCGGTCGTTGATACGACACCCGTAAACGTTGTCATTGTGACGCTAGACAGCCATCTGGCCGGTGCTGTCGAGCGTGCCCGCCCGGCCCTTAAACAGCAACTGCCGGGGCTGAATCTCTCCCTGCACGCCGCTGCTGAGTGGGACGACAACAAGGACGGACTCGAACGCTGCGGCGGTACAGCGCGCGAAGATGACCTGTGCGGGCGTTGCCATGCGAATGGCGAATGCAAGCTGCAGCGCTGCCGGGCCGATATCTCCAAAGCCGATATCATCGTGACGACCATGCTGTTCATGGATGATCACATCAAGGCGGTGCTACCGGCTTTGCAGGCCCGCCGTGATCACTGTGATGCGATGGTCGGCTGCATGTCCGCTGGTGAGATCATGCGCCTCACTCGCCTGGGCAAGTTCACGATGGACGGCTCCCAGAGCGGGCCGATGGCGATCCTGAAGAAGCTGCGCGGCAATCGCGATCCACAGAGCAAGAACGCCAGTGACGGCGAGCGTCAGATGGCGATGCTGCGCCGTATCCCGAAGATCCTGCGCTTTATCCCGGGCACCGCCCAGGACGTGCGCGCCTACTTCCTGATGCTCCAGTACTGGCTGGCGGGCTCTGACGAGAACGTCGCCAACATGATCCGGCTGCTGCTCGACCGCTATGCCACCGGACCGCGCGAGGTGTTTCGTGGCAAGCTCAAGACCGCACCGCCGGCCGAGTATCCTGAGGTTGGTGTTTTTCATCCGCGGGTGAAAGGACGCATCACCGATCAGGTCAGCAAGCTGCCGGCGAAGAAGGGCGCGACCGGCACGGTCGGTCTGTTGGTAATGCGCTCCTATGTACTGGCTGGCAACACCGGCCACTATGATGGCGTAATAAAGGCGCTCGAGGCGCAAGGGCTGCGCGTCATCCCCGCCTTCGCCAGTGGCCTCGATGCCCGCCCGGCGGTGGACAAGTTCTTTTTCCGCAACGACAAGTGTGTTGTCGATGCGGTGGTTTCGCTGACTGGGTTCTCGCTGGTCGGTGGGCCGGCCTACAACGATGCCGCAGCGGCCCAAGAGGTCTTGGCCCGGCTCGATGTGCCCTATCTGGCGGCGCATCCGGTCGAGTTCCAAACACTTGAGCAATGGCAGGCCTCGGAACGTGGGCTGATGCCAGTCGAGGCGACCATGATGGTTGCGATCCCGGAACTCGATGGCTCGACCGGGCCGATCGTCTTCGGTGGCCGCTCGGCTGAAGCGGGCGACGACCGCACCCGCGACATGCAGCCGCACCCAGAGCGCGCGAGCACCTTGGCCGCGCGGGTTGCGCGCTTGATCAAGCTGCGCCAGACGCCGACCAAGGACCGCAAGATCGCGATCGTGCTCTTTAACTTCCCGCCCAATGCTGGGAACACCGGCACCGCGGCCTATCTGTCGGTGTTCGCCTCGCTGTATCGCACTCTGCAAGGGTTGAAGAACGAAGGCTATCAGGTCGAGGTTCCGGATAGCGTCGATGTGATGCGCGAGCGCATCATTAACGGCAATGCCGGCCAGTATGGCGCCCATGCCAACGTCTTCACTCGCATTCCGAGCGACGATCACGTCCGCCGCGAGCCTTACCTCACCGAGATCGAAGCCCAGTGGGGGCCGGCGCCGGGCAAGCAGCAGAGCGATGGTTCATCGATCTTTGTGCTCGGCGAGCAGTTCGGCAACGTCTTCGTCGGTGTGCAACCGAGCTTTGGCTACGAGGGCGATCCGATGCGGCTGCTGTTCGACAAGGGCTTCACGCCGACCCATGCCTTCAGTGCCTTCTGCCGTTTCCTGCGCGAGGACTTCGCCGCCAATGCGGTGCTGCACTTCGGCACCCACGGTGCGTTGGAGTTCATGCCCGGCAAGCAGGCGGGCATGTCTGGAGCCTGCTGGCCGGATCGGCTGATCGGCGATCTGCCCAACCTCTATCTCTACGCCTCGAACAACCCGTCCGAGGGCACTATCGCCAAGCGTCGGGCTGCAGCGACCCTGATCAGCTATTTGACGCCGCCGATCGCCAACGCCGGGCTCTATCGTGGCTTGGTCGACCTCAAAGGCTCGATCGAGCGCTGGCGCGCCCTGGCCCCGGATGCGCCGACTGAAGAGCGCAATGAGCTGGCCTCGCTGATCCAGGCCCAGGCTGCCGAGCTTGATCTGGCGACCATGGCCTCGGACGAGGAGCCGGAATGGGATGCCAGCGCCAGCGAGCGCATCCAGCGTCTCACCGATGAGCTGCTCGAGCTTGAATACACCCTGATCCCGCACGGGCTGCATGTCGTCGGCCAGCCGCCGAATCCAACCGAGCGGCTGGATATGCTGATGGCAGTGGCCGAGTCGCGTATCGATCCGGAGTATCCCGTCGACCTCAAGCGCGAGGCGTTGGATGCGCTGGTCAATGGCGCCGCACCGGCGCTGGCGCTGCAGAAGGGTGGCATGGAGGTCGATGAGGCCAGCCTAAAGCTGATGGAAGATCTGGCCAGCTACGACAAGCTGCTCAACGAAGATCATGAGATGCCGGCGATCATCCGTGCGCTCGAGGGTCGCTTCGTGCGCCCCGCGCCGGGTGGTGATCTGCTGCGCACCCCAGAGATCCTGCCTACCGGGCGCAATCTGCATGGCTTCGATCCATTCCGCATTCCGAGTCCGTTTGCGGTGCGGGAGGGCGTGCGCCATGCGCAGCAACTGCTAGACCGCCATATCGCGGACAACAATGCGATGCCCGAGTCGATCGCCCTGGTTCTCTGGGGCACCGATAACCTCAAGACCGAGGGCGGCCCGATCGCGCAGGCGCTGTGGCTGCTCGGCGCCAAGCCAAGGCTCGATAGCTACGGGCGGGTTTGCGGGTCTGAGCTGCTGCCATTGGAGACCCTGGAACGGCCACGAATCGATGTGGTGATGACCCTCTCTGGCATCTTCCGTGACCTTTTGCCAATACAGACTAAACTTTTGGCAGAGGCCGCCTATCTAGCGGCAGCCGCCGATGAGCCGGTTGAGCAGAACTTTGTCCGCAAGCATGCGTTGGCCTATCAGCAGACCCATGACTGCGATCTCGAGACCGCTGCGCTGCGGGTGTTCAGTAACGCCGATGGCGCCTATGGCTCGAACGTCAATCATCTGATCGACAACAGCGGTTGGGATGAGGAGGACGAACTGGCCGAGACCTACACCCGACGCAAATGCTTCGCCTATGGCCGCGCCGGCGCCCCGGTGCGTCAGGCCGAGTTGCTCAAGAGCGTACTCGGCGATGTACAGCTGGCCTATCAGAATCTGGACTCGGTCGAACTCGGCGTCACCACCGTGGATCATTATTTCGATACCCTCGGCGGCATCAGTCGCGCGGTGAGTCGGTCAAAGGGCGGCGATGTGCCGGTCTACATCGGTGATCAGACCCGAGGCGATGGCAAGGTACGCACCCTGGCCGAGCAGGTCTCGCTCGAGACCCGTACCCGGATGCTCAATCCCAAGTGGTACGAGGGTATGCTCGAACACGGCTATGAGGGCGTCCGCCAGATCGAGGTCCATGTCACCAATACCATGGGCTGGTCGGCGACCACTGGTCAGGTTGCACCCTGGGTCTATCAGCGCATGACTGAGACCTTCGTGCTCGACGATGAGATGCGCGAGCGCCTGGCCGCGCTCAACCCGACCGCGTCGGCCAAGGTCGCGCAGCGCTTGATCGAGGCCCACGAGCGCAATTACTGGGCGCCCGATGCGGAGACGCTGGAGGCCCTGCGTCAGGCCGGCGAAGAGCTCGAAGACCGGCTCGAAGGCATCACCGAAGGAGTCGCTGCGTGACCCTCGACGATCTACCAACAACAATCTACGGCGGCGGCAAGGCGAACAAGCCGGCGGCGACACCGGCCTCGGATCGCTGCGATGCGCCTGACTGCGGTGATCCACAACGCGGGGCGCCGAGGCTTGCTGATGATCCTCGCCTCGACGGTGAAGGCAGCGTGCAAGTGCAGCTCGACCCGAGCGAGCGGATCGATAAGGCCCAGGTCTTCGCGATCTATGGCAAGGGCGGTATCGGCAAGAGCACGACCTCATCGAACCTCTCGGTTGCGTTCTCGAAGCTCGGCAAGCGGGTGGTCCAGATTGGCTGTGATCCGAAGCATGACAGCACCTTCACGCTGACCAAATGTCTGGTGCCGACCGTCATCGACGTGCTCGAGTCGGTCAACTTCCATCCTGAGGAGCTGCGTCTCGAGGATTTCGTCTACGAGGGCGTCAACGGCGTGATGTGCGTCGAGGCTGGCGGGCCGCCCGCCGGGACCGGCTGCGGCGGTTACGTGGTCGGCCAGACGGTCAAGCTGCTCAAACAGCATCACCTGCTCGATGACACCGATATCGTCATCTTCGATGTGCTTGGCGATGTCGTCTGCGGCGGCTTCGCCGCACCGTTACAGCATGCCGATCGTGCGCTGATCGTCACCGCGAACGACTTCGACTCGATCTTCGCGATGAACCGCATCTCGACCGCGATCCTGGCCAAGGCGAAGAACTATAAGGTGCGCATCGGTGGCGTCATTGCTAATCGCAGCGACGAGACCGATCAGATCGATCGCTTCAATGCGGCCACCGGCCTCAAGACCATGGCCCACCTGCCGGCGCTCGACGTCATCCGTCGCTCGCGGTTGCGCAAGTCGACCCTGTTCGAGATGGAGTCTTCTGCCGATGTAGAGCACGCGCAAGGGCAGTATCTGCAGCTCGCCGAGTCGCTGCTGGCGGGCTCTGAGCCGCTCGATGTCACGCCGATGCGAGACCGTGACCTGTTTGATTTCCTGGGCTTCGATTGAGCGCCGCGACCGAGTAATACCGATGCCCGACCCGTCCTACCAAGAACGCCGCGACCAGGTCAAGTCCTATTTCGACCGCACCGCGGCCGATGCCTGGAAGCGACTCACCTCGGATGCGCCAGTGAGCGGCATCCGCGCCACCGTTCGCGCTGGCCGCGATTTGATGCGCGCGACCCTACTCAATTGGCTCCCGGCTGACCTGAGCGGCAAGCGGTTGCTCGATGCCGGCTGTGGGACTGGCCTGCTGGCGATCGAGGCCGCGCGCCGGGGCGCCGATGTCTATGCGGTCGACCTCTCGCCGACGCTGATCGAGCATGCGCGCGAGCACCTGCCGAGCGATCTACCGGGACAGATCGAATTCGCCGTTGGCGATATGCTGGCGCCGGAGCAGGGAGATTTCGATCACATTGTCTCCATGGACAGCATCATCCACTACGAGCCGGATGATGCGCTCGATGTGGTCGCGGGCTTCGTCGAGCGCGCCCGCGCTTCGGTGCTCTTCACCTTTGCCCCTCGCACGCCGGCACTGGCGTTGATGCACGCGGTCGGGCAGTTCTTTCCGCGCAGCGATCGCTCACCGGCCATTATCCCGATTGCCGAGAAGGCGATGCGCGCACGCCTCCAGGACGATCCGCGATTCGATGGCTGGGAGATCGGTCGCACCGAGCGGATCACCAAGGGCTTTTATACCTCGCAGGCCCTCGAGTTGCGCCGATGCAAGGAGGCCAACTAGCAATGGCGGCCTCTAGGGATGAGCTAAAGCGCATCTTCTATCAGGAGGTGCTGCCGAAGTTCCTGCCGTTCTCCGATGTGGCAACCAAAGAGCTGCCGCTCGCGCGACTGCTGCGGCTGGCGCTGTTCCAGGCCTCGGTGGGTATGATGATGGTGCTGCTATATGGCACCCTGAATCGTGTCATGGTCGTCGAGAAGGGCGTGCCGCCTTGGCTGATTGGCCTGATGGTTGCTCTGCCAGTGCTGGTCGCGCCTTTCCGTGCCCTGATTGGCTTCAAGTCCGATCATCACGAGTCTGCGTTTGGCTGGCGCCGGGTGCCTTTCATCTGGTTCGGTACCCTGATGCAGTTCGGTGGTCTCGCCATCATGCCCTTTTCTCTGCTGCTGATAGCTGAAGGTGGCAGTGTGCCGACCTTCGTCACCTGGCTTGCGGCCGGGCTCGCGTTCCTGGTCGCCGGCGCCGGATTGCATACCACGCAGACTGCCGGCCTGGCGCTGGCCACTGATCTAGCGAGCGATGAGAACCGACCGCGGGTCATCGCCCTACTGTTCGTCGTCCTCAACCTCAGCATGCTGGTCGCGTCGCTCGTCTTTGGCGCTTTACTCACAGGGTTCGACGAGATGAGCGTTGGCCAGTCTAATCAGCGCTTAATCGGGGTGCTGCAGGGTGCAGCGCTGGTGGCGGTGGCGCTCAACATGATCGCGCTCTGGAAGCAGGAGTCGATCAATCGCGAGCGCGCCGCGCAGATTAAGGCCGACCGTTTGGCACAAAAAGTCCAGCCGCGTTTCGCCGAGACCTGGGCCGAGTTTATCCAAGCCGGCAGCGCTGCCCGCTTGTTGGTTGCGCTCGGGCTCGGGACTGCTGGTTTCCAGATGCAGGACATTCTGCTTGAGCCCTATGGTGGGCAGGTGCTGGGGCTGACGGTGTCCCAGACCACGCGCTTGACCGCGATCTGGGCCTTTGGGACGCTCGCGGCTTTTGCTCTATCGGCCTACCTGCTGGGGCGTCGCGTCGACTATTACCGCATCTCGGGGGTTGGTGCGTTCATCGGCATTCTCGCCTTTATCGCCGTGATTGCGGCTGACCCACTGAGTTCGCCATTGTTGTTCCGGTTTGGTGCCCTGCTGATCGGCTTTGGCGGTGGGCTTTTCGCGGTCGGTACGCTGACTGCTGCAATGAACCTGGCCGATGTTGAGGGTAGCGGCCTTGCGCTGGGGGCTTGGGGCGCGGTTCAGGCCACCGCTTATGGCCTCGCGATGTTCCTTGGCGGCACGATCCGCGATCTCGTGACGTCTTTCGCCTCCACGGGAGCCTTTGGTGCGGATCGAATGGGTCCGGCCGTCGGCTATGCCTTTGTCTATAACCTGGAGATCTTGCTGCTCTTCGCAACCCTGATCGCCATCGGACCGCTTGCCCTGAAGGGCGGTCATGCTGCGCGATCTTCATCGAAGTTCGGACTCTCTGAGCTTCCTTAGTCACCTTGCCAACGGAGGTCATCCGATGCCCACTGGTGCCATTACCAACTACATCGACGTCGCCCAGCTCACGCTCTATGCGTTCTGGTTCTTTTTCTTCGCCCTCGTCTTCTGGATTCGCCGCGAAGACAAGCGTGAAGGCTATCCGGTCGAGTCGCAGCGCTTGCGCGGGGTCAAAATGATGGAAGGCTTCCCGCCGATGCCAAAGCCGAAGACCTTTGTGATGCCGCATACCGGCACCAAGGTTATGAAGCCAGGTCCGGAACAGCCGCAGTACAAGGTCAACGCTGAGCCAATTGCTCCGTTCCCGGGCTCGCCCTTGGCCCCGGTTGGCGATCCGATGAAGGCCAATGTCGGCCCTGGCTCCTATGCGATGCGCCTTGATGAGCCGGATCTGACCGAAGACGGGCGGCCGAAGATCGCGCCAATGCGCGTTGCTAAGCACTTTGAGGTCGTTAGCAAAGACCCCGACCCACGTGGCATGCCTGTGCTTGGCTGCGATGGTAAGCAGGGCGGTACCGTGAAGGAGATCTGGGTTGATCAGTCTGAGCCTCAGATCCGTTACCTGGAGCTCGAAGCGACCGGTGGCAAGCGGGTCCTGCTGCCGATCACGATGTGCGTGGTCAAGGGCAAGAAGGGCTTCGTTGATGTGGTGAGCATCAAGGGCTCGCACTTCGCAAATGCGCCAACGCTGAAGAGCTACGACCAGATCACCATGCGTGAAGAGGATATGGTCACTGCCTACTACGGTGGCGGTACGATGTATGCCACTCCAGAACGCGCGGAGCCGTTTCTGTGAGTGAGTTTGCCTTCGAGCCGGTTCACGGCTTGCCGGAGAACCTCCCCCCGGGGGAGGCTCTTCGCTGGCAGGGCGCGCCGCATTGGCGCGTCTTAGCCAGGCGTGCCTTCTATGTGCGCACGGTCGCGATCTACTTCGGCCTGTTGATCCTGCTGCGTTTGGTGCTGCTCATTACCGGCGGTGTCGCGTTTCGCGAGGCGGTGCTCTCGATCCTTTGGTTAGGCACCTTAGCGGTGCTCGCGATCGGTATCCTGACCTTGCTGGCGTGGCTCTACAGTCGTTCGACGGTCTACAGCATTACCGACCGGCGGATCGTGATACGCTTTGGCGTCGCCTTGCCGATGGCCGTCAATATCCCGTTTAAGAGCATCGAGAGCGCTGGTCTGCGAACCTACTCAGATGGGTCTGGTGATATCCCGCTCGTGCTCGGTGACAGCCAGAAGGTCAGTTATTTGATCATGTGGCCGAATGTGCGTCCCTGGAAGTTCACCAACGCGCAGCCGATGTTGCGCGGCATCCCGGAAGCCGCGAAGGTTGCCGATATTCTTGCCGAGGCGTTGCGTTCGGCGGCCGCCGAGATGCCGGAGGATACCGATGCATCTGGTGAGCAGCCAACGGATGCAGGTCAGGCGACCAAGCAGCCTTCGGCTGAGCCATCGTTGGAGCCATCGCCCGCGAAGGCTGGCGGGCAGTGATCTGTTTGCGGCTGGATCGGCCCTGAGGTCGGTGGCTTTTTTCCTTTTACCTTGCGCCGAGGAGTGCAGCGATGAGCGACCCATTTGAGGGGCGCCCCTTTCCGCGCGGTGTGTTAATCGGCGCCGCCTTGCTGATCGCCTTTGTCATCACAGCGGCCGCAATGGTCCGCCTAACGGGTGTTGGCGGTGTCGAAATGCCGTTCGCACCGGTGCTCGAGGCCCGAGATCTGGTGTTCGAAGACCTCGGCGATGGCGTGATAATGGTGGCCTTGCCGGGGCCGAACGGTGCCGATCGCGATGCCGTCGTCGGTCTGCTTGAGTCTGGGGTTGACGGTTTTGCAATGGGGGTGATGCGCGGCATGGTGCGTGACCGCAATGCCCGCGACCTGCCACTCGATGCGCCTTACCAGCTGGCTTTGCTCGAGGACGGCCGGCTGGTGTTTCGCGATCCGAAGGTCGGCACTGAGATCGATCTTCGCGCCTTCGGTCCGACTAATATGGCCTCGTTTACTCCCCTTCTGCGCGTCGAGCCCCAGCCGCTTGCCGATGTGGTCGACACGGACGCTCGCGGCTAAGGGCCCACGACCGGATGTCGAGCTACGCCCTGGCGATCGGCTACGCGTTGTTCCTTTGGTGGTTCAGCACCGGCGTTATCCTCTATCTGAATGGCCTTCCGCGCCGGACCTATCCCGCTAGCCTGATCGCCGCAACGGCATTAATGATCGCGCTGGTTGGCCTGATCTATCTGGTTCGCGACCGCCACGATCTGTGGGGCGCCTATCTCGGCTTTACGTCCGGTGTCCTGGTGTGGGGCTGGCTCGAGATGGTCTACTTCATGGGCCTGATCACTGGGCCGCACAAGCAGGCCTGTCCCCCGGGCTGCATAGGCTGGCGCCGGTTTCGCTTGGCATTGGGCACTAGTCTCTACCATGAACTCTTGCTGCTGTTGATCGCGGTGGTGCTGATTGCGATCACTTGGGGGGCTGCTAACCAAGTCGGGACCTGGGCCTTTGTGATCCTTTGGCTGATGCGCTGGAGCGCGAAGCTGAATCTGTTTCTGGGCGTGCCGAATCTGAACGAGGACTGGCTACCCGAGCATGTGCGTTTCATCACCAGCTATCTCCGTAAACGGCCGATGAACTTGCTATTCCCGATCTCGGTTAGCGTTGCGACGGTGGTGATGTCGCTGCTCGTTGAGGCGGCGCTAGAGCTTCCGACAGAGGGCTTTGCCGGTGTGTCACTGATCCTTGTCGCAACCCTGTTGGCACTCGCTATCCTTGAGCATTGGTTCTTGGTGCTACCATTGGCCGATGCTGCACTCTGGCGCTGGGTGACCACCTCGGGTGATCGCGAAAGCGCCTCCATCGGGCTGGAACCGGCTGATCAGCAAACGGTGGATTAGCCTGTGCGTTGATATGCGTCAACGCCCAAGCAGCGATGCTTCACTTAAGTTTACCGCCACGGAGACGCAGCTGCTGTGACCGTCTTCGCAGAATCCGAATCACAAGCTAAGGCTGCGAATCAGGGAGCTGTGTGGCTATGGTTTCCTTCGCCCGCATCACTGAGGTTCTCACATGACCAATTTCGCGCCAACGGAGGTTTCACCACAACAGCTGGCCCGAATCGCCGAGCTGGGCCCCAGGTATGCTCAGGCCGCAGGTGCTCCAGCGCCCTGGATCGATAGCCTCGACAGCGCAGAGTACGAGAATGCGCTGAGAGACATCGCCCAGCACCCGGACGAGACCCTCTCTCTCTACATCCATATCCCGTTTTGCCCTGGGCGCTGCCTCTATTGCGCCTGCAACACCACGGTGACCCACGATACGGCTTGGATCGATCGCTATCTCGACGCGATGGACCAAGAGATGGCCTTGGTGGTGAACCATCTCCACGGAGACCACGACGTGCTGCAGCTGCATCTGGCTGGCGGCACACCAAACTATCTCAACGACGCTCAGTTGACGCGGCTGACCGAGATCATCGAGCGTCGCTTCCGGATCATTCCTGACACCGACCTCTCGATCGAGTGCGATCCACGCCGCACCTCAGCGGGCCAACTGGATCTGCTGCACGCGTTGGGCTACCGACGCGTCACCTTTGGTGTCCAAGACCTCAATCCAGAGGTCCAGCGCGCCATCGGGCGCCTGCAGTCGATCGATTTGATCCGTGACGTCTACGGGATGGCGCGCGAGACAGGCTTTGATGCGATTGGCTTCGATTTGATCTACGGTCTCCCCGAGCAGACCGAGGCGAGCTTTCAAGACACCTTGGACGCCATCGTCGACCTCGCCCCTGATCGCATCTCCTGCTTTGGCTATGCACGCACGACGGCCCGTGGTACCCACCAGTACGCCATCGATGCGCACCGCTTGCCCTCGGCAGCAGAGCGTCAGGTGTTATTCCATCGAGCTGTGAGCACGCTCACCGCCGCTGGCTACGCCTGGATCGGGCTTGACGCCTTTGCGTTGGATACTGATGAGCTGGCCATCGCGCAGGAGGAAGGGCGTCTACGCCGCAATTGCATCGGCTACACCGGCATCGAGACCGACCACATGCTGGGCTTTGGCAGTGCTGCGATTGGTGATGTTGGCGGATGCTGTGTGCAAAACGAGGTTGATATCGACACCTGGGCGGCGCGTATCCAGCGTGGCGAACTGCCCGTCGCGCGCGGCCATCGGGTGAGCGATCGCGACCGGCGCCGCCGCGATGCGATCGAGCACATGATCTGCAATCTGGAGCTGCCGGCCGAGATCGCCGCCGGCTGCCTCGACGATGAATACCGGCGTCTGGCCAGCTACGCGGCGGATGGCTTAGTCCAGGTCGAGCCAGACCGCCTGCGGATTACGCCCTCTGGACGCTACTTCTTGCGCACGCTCTGCAGCGAGCATGGTGCCTATTTCGAGTGGGATCGCTCCCGTTGGCACTTCACGCGCAGCCTGTGAGCCCACTCGACGACAACACCGGGATCATTCGGATTGGTCCTAACGCCATCACCAGGGTTGCTGAAGCACTCACTGCCGCCCGTGGCTCGGCCGATGAGGTCTTCGCCGCCGCCGGCCTTTCTCAGTATCTCGTTGATCCGCCCGAGACCATGGTCGACGAGCGTGACGTCACTGCACTGCAGCAGGCGCTCCGAGCCGAGCTGGATGCCGCGAGCGCGCATCGCGTCGGCCATGATGCTGGCCTGCGCACGGGCGACTATCTTCTTGCGCACCGTATCCCCAAGCCAGCTCAGCGTATCCTCAAGCTCCTCCCGCCAGGACCTGCCAGCCGGATGCTGCTGAAGGCCGTCGGCAAGCATGCCTGGACCTTCTCCGGTAGCGGGCACTTCAGCTATACCCTCGGTCGGCCGGTGCAGGTGCGCATCCAGAATTGTCCGCTGTGTCGCGGCAGCCAGGCCGATGTGCCGGTCTGCGACTTCTACCGCGGCACCTTCGAACGCTTGTTCACCACCCTGGTCAACCGCCATACCCAGGTCATCGAGACCCAGTGTCAGGCCATGGGTGCCGATGCCTGCATCTTTGAGATGCGTTGGTAGAACCGCCGGGCTCGGGCCATGCTGGCCTCAGAGTCGGGGGGCAGGGTGAACGACCATAACCATCAGTCCAACGCGCGCAGTACCAAGGTTTTCAGATAGGCGGTCTCTGGGATCGCCGGATGGACCGGATGATCTGGCCCCTGGGTGCCTGAGAAGATCAGCTGCAATCGGCGGTCTGCCCGACGCGCTGCCTGCTGCACGCTGTGCAGGAAGGCGTCGCGGCCCATGTGGTAGGAACAGGACGAGGTCAGCAGCAGTCCGCCCGCGTCGAGCACCTCGAGACCCAGTCGATTCAGCCGCTGATAGGCACGCTGTCCCTCGGCCTCGTCGCGCCGACGCTTGATGAAGGCCGGCGGATCAAGGATTACTAGCTCGAATCGGGCCTGGTCGTCGCGCAGCGCCCTGAGCGCGTCGAAGGCATCGCTCTGGACGGTTTTAACCCGTTCTTGCAAGCCGTTCAGGGTCGCATTGGCCTGCACGGACTCGAGCGCACTGGCAGCGCTGTCGATGCAGGTAACGCTGCTCGCGCCAGCAGCCGCTGCCTGCAAGCCCCAGGCACCGAGATAACAGCAGCAGTCAAGCGCTGGGCCGTTCGGCGCGAGCCGATGCAGCAGTTGGCGGTTATCGGCCTGATCGAAGAACCAGCCGGTCTTCTGACCGCTCTGCGGTGAGACCCGAAAGCGCAGGCCACCCTCGCTGAGTTCGAGTTCGCCCTGATCCTCGCCGAGGACCCATTCGATGCCCTGCTCGAGACCTTCTTGCTCGCGCACCGCGGTGTCGTTGCGCAATAGGATGCGCGTTGGTCGGACCACTTGCTCCAGCGCCGCGAGCAGGTTGCCGCGCTCGCGCTCCATGCCGGCGGTGGTGATCTGCACCACGAGCAGGTCGCCATAGCGATCGACGATCAGCCCGGGTAAGGCGTCACCCTCACCATGCACCAGCCGATAGAAGGCTGTTTGATAGAGCCGCTGACGGAGT
This sequence comes from uncultured Halochromatium sp., assembly GCA_964516305.1. Classification (GTDB taxonomy): domain Bacteria; phylum Pseudomonadota; class Gammaproteobacteria; order Chromatiales; family Chromatiaceae; genus Lamprobacter. The sequence continues at coordinate 25,859 of CAZEZH010000017.1, forward strand.
TCCAGTGCGCGATGGATGCGCTCGGCGAACAGCGAGGCGCTGAGTGGATGCTCGCGATGGCGGCTAGTGATACGAACCGCGATCAGCGAGCGTGGATTCGCGTATCCGTAGCCTAGCCAGCGCCCGCGCCTGGATAGCACCTCAACCGGTTGGCCAGGCTCGAGCGGTTTCAGCGGCGTTTGCGTGGTGTCGATTTCATTGCTATAGACCCAGTCGTGTCCCGCCAAGAGGCGGCGCTCCTGGTCTTTCTTCAATTGCAGCTTGGTCGGGGACATGGGCTCGATCTCCTGTGGCGGCATCAGTCGCGGCGCAGCGGCTGGCAACCTGCCAGCGTACAACCCATTGCCCCTCCAAGGTAGCTTTTACCTGGAGGAGACACCTCATCCCATAAGGGCGTTTCAACCGCAGATGACGCAGATAAGCGCAGAGAGAGGAAGCCACTAAGGCCAATCCCTGCTGCACCTGGTCGGCGACCTTAGTGTTCTCGCTAAGGCATCGTTTTGTAAATCTTTAATCTGCGTCAATCTGCGACATCTGCGGTTTATAGGTTCATCTTCCCGGGTAGCGACGTAACGCAGAAGGCGAGTGAGAAGACCGGCAAGGCGGTATGAGCTTTGACGGAAATCGCCTTAGCCTAGATGCTCGTCCTCCGAGCGCAAGGCAGCGATGGCCGCGCGTAACTCCTGCACCAGTTCAGCACGACCGCTGAGCCCGAGCGCGCTGACAACCCCCCTTAGGCTGCGTCGTTGCAGGATGCTCAGGATCAGTAGGTCGCGCTGCCGCGGCGACACTGTGCTCTCAGTGTCGCTGTCAGTCGCGCCATCCAGCCGTTTGCGCACTAGGCGCTCAAGTGCTGGAAGCGCGGCCTCCAGCGTACGATGGGCATCGGCAAAGGCATCGATCTGCCGCTGATCCCCTGGATCGACGCGCGTTGCCTGGTGTGGCAATGCATGCAGCAGTGATGCCACAGCTTCGGGCTCGGCGGTCTGCAGCGGGCCACTCAGCAGGGTTGGTAGATCGCGGAGCAGGCGTTGACGCGCCTGCGCGATCAAGGCTTGCCCATCCGGGCTGAGCGCCTTTAGCACCACCGCCGCGCGAGCGCCACTGGCGGCATTGCGGGCAGTGCCAAGGTGCAGCGCGTCGAGCCCGGAGTGATGCCAGAAGCTGAGCAGCTCGGCGCTGGCGCCGAAGCTCGCACCCAAGAGGTCTAGCCCATCCCGACGTGCCTGCTGTGCGAGCGCCTCGACCAGGCGCCGCCCGAGTCCTCGCCGCCGCGCGGCAGGATGGACGGCGATGCGCACGATCCGAGCGTAACCGAGCTGTGGTGCCTCGCGCAGTCCCGCATGCGCGGAGAGGGTCTGCGGCAAGAGGTGTCCGCGCGGTCGGCGGCGACCCTCGAAGATCGGTTGGATCAGTGTTGGCTCCAGCCGGCCTTCCTCTGCGATCAAGGCGGTCGCCAGCACCAGACCTTCGACGCTGAGGCTTGCGACGGTGAGATTTGGGCCGTCGAGCAGGTGGCGCAGGTCGTTGGGTCGGGTTTGGTAGTGACCGAGCAGCAGCAGGCCAAACAGCTGTCGAAGCAGGGGTTCATCGTCTGCCAAGGCGGCGCGCTCGTGCAGCCTGAACTGCACCGCGCCCAGGTCGGCGACGATCTGGGCATCCGAGGCTGGTTCGGCATCGAGCAACAGCACCTGGTTGATCAGGGCCTCGACCGGGTCGCCTTGGCGCCAGCGGATCGGGGTCTGAAGCCGCAATGCCTTCCAGCCCGGTGTGCGCTGATCGAGCAGGGTGCGAAAGCGGATATCGAAGCCGCGCCCGCTGCCCTCATACCCATGCACCGTGGTTGCGAAGCAGATCCGCCGATAACGCATCAGCAGTTGCTCGAGCAGGGGCGCGGGAATCCCGGCGGCCTCGTCGATCAGCAGCAGATCTGCGGCTGGGGCGGTTGCGAGCAGCGCATCGGGGGCCTGAAAGACTAGCTGAAGGCTCGGCAAGCTATCTGCCTCGGCAGTCGATTCCGCCCCCGATCCGGCCTGTGCGTGCTCGAACAGGGTATCGACCGCGCTGCGCCGCGGGGCCGTGACGATGATCTGTAAGTGCTGCGTCGCGATCAGGCGCCCAGCAGCGATCCCGAGCGCGGCCGACTTACCGCGGCCGCGGTCGGCGGTCAGTACAAGCGGTCGCCGCACCCGTCCAGCAGCGAGCTGACAGATTGCTGCAATCGCCTCGGCCTGGTCCGGAGTTGCCGGCTGCGACAGATCGAGCGTTCTTCGCGGCCCGGGGCACGGCGCATTGACGTCAGCGACACCGCGATCTTCCAGGTGGTCACAATCGCCGGAATCGGTGGCCAGGTTCGCCGGAATACGCACCTGCCTCCCAACCGCTGGTTCGGGCCGCTCCACCATCCCGCAGGACTGCAATAGTCTTGAAAAGCGTGCAATGAATCGCCTGCCCACCTCGGCCGCAGAGTAGGGGTGTACAGCGATACGTGCTGCCTCTTGGTCCACCCAGCTGGGCCAATCGGCAAGTCCCGGGGTCAGCATTAACAACAGGCCGCCGCCGCGTAGACTGCCAACGGCTGCACCGAGTGCATCGGCATCCAGGCCAGACCAGAGGTCCATCACCAGCAGGTCGCACTCACCGCCGAGCAGCCGCTGGACCTTGGCCGGAGGGATGGCCTCAGCGATGAAGGGATGGTCTGCACCCATGCTTGGCCGCGTTATCGACCCCGAGTCACCCGCAGCTGGGGCTCGCCCTGAAACGACCGCGGAGATCGGGTCCGGGATCGGCCCATTTCCGATCCAGACCAGCCGCTCGGGCAGGCGTTTGGCAACGAGCTCCGCCGCGGCTTCCAGGCCCCGTTGGCGTTCGCCGTCCAGCAGGATCAGCTGGCGTTCCGGCCAGCCATGATCATCGGCTTCGTCGATCGCGATCATCAGAATGATCGTTTTGATATTTTTATGCGAGCGATTATCATTAACGCATCGAATGACTGAAGCCTAGGAGGTTGTGCCATGATCAAGACCCTGACCTTTGCTCTGATGCATTTTAGCGTCGCCTTTGCTGTCGCCTACGCCTTGACCGGCGACCTCGTGGTGGGTGGTGCGGTGGCCATGATTGAGCCCTTGGTCAATACGGTCGGCTACAGCATCCACGAGCAACTCTGGGCCCGGTTTCGGCAGCGGCGGCAGGAATCGCCGCCGTCTGCCGGGGTGGGCACCAGGGTGCCTTGCTGCCCCTGAGCGCCTGGCGCTCGCAATCAGTCGGTCGGTTGGCCCATCGGAAAGGCGGGCGCATCAGTCATCGACGCAGAAGCGTTGGATCAGCTGGCGCAGGTAGCCGAGCATCGGTGGAATGCGGTCCAGTGCAAGATACTCGTTAGGCTGATGCGCCTGATCGATATCGCCCGGGCCGAAGACGATCGTCTCCATCCCAAGCGCATTCAGGAACGGGGCTTCAGTGCCGAAACTGACACTCTCGGCGCGATGGCCGGTGAGCGCCTCGGCGGCCTGGACGATCGCCGCCCCGGCGGCAGTCTCTGCCGGTGGGATGCTCGGGAACAGCGGCTCGATCTCGAGCTGAAGCTCGCGCCGCTCGGCGATCGGGGTGATGCGGTCGCTGAGTTCAGCGCGTAGCTGCTCCGGCTCCTGATGTGGCAGCGGCCGGATATCGATGTGCAGCTCGCAATGGCCGCAGATCCGGTTGAAGTTGTCGCCGCCATGGATGTGGCCAACATTCAGGGTTGGATGATCGATGGCGAAGGCCGGGTCGCGATGCGCCTGTTTCAGCTCGTCACGCCAGGCGAGCACTGCGGTGAGCACCTCGTGCATGCCTTCCAACGCATTGTTGCCGAGCCCCGGATCGCTGGCGTGGCCACTGCGCCCGGTCAGCCGGATGGCCTCAGCCATCACGCCTTTGTGTGCGCGCACCGGACGCAGACTGGTCGGCTCGCCGATCACCGCATGGCGACCGAGGGTACGGCCAGACTCCACCAATGCCCGTGCGCCGTGCATGGCCGACTCCTCATCGGCGGTTGCAAGCAGGATCAGCGGTCGTTTCAGGTCCGCTGGTTTGAAGCTGCGCGCGGCCTCGATCGCCAGCCCGAGGAAAGATTTCATATCCGCGGTGCCGATGCCGTAGAGGCGTCCATCGGCCTCAGTCAGGCGCAGTGGATCAGAACTCCAAAGGTGTTCGTCGAACGGCACCGTATCGGCGTGACCAGAGAGCACCAGCCCATTTGGCTGCTCGTCGCCCTGCCCAGGACCGCCCAGCGTGGCCACCAGATTCGCCTTTTCGGGCTGGCCAGGAACCGGCAAGATTTCAACCCGAAAGCCGGCATCTTCGAGCCAGCCTGCAAGCCGGTCGAGCACCGGCCGATTGCTTTGATCCAAGCGCGGATTGACGCTGCTGACCGAGGGCACCGAGATGAGACCCTCGAGCATCTGGCGAAGCGGCGGGGCGGTGGAAGCAGAGCGTAGAGACATTGGGGCTCCTGAGCGGTTGGATGATCACGCCATCCGGATGCCGGTAAGATGGGGCGAAACGACCTACCGCTGCAAGCCGCAGTAGGCATGGTAATGTCGATACAGAGGTCTTACCGATGAATTCCCCCTCGACTGCGAGCGCTGATCTCGAGGCCGCGCTTGGCCGCTATCGCTGCCTGTTCGATCAGCAGGTCGACGGCTGGGATGCGTTTATAACGACCCTGATGCGGCCGCTGCCGACCTGGATCTGGGCCAATCCGCTGCGCATCGACGGCGATCAGTTGCGCGAGCTGATTGCAAAGGAGGGGATTAGCACCGAGCCAGTGCCTTGGTTGAATCCCTGGTGGTCGTCGGTTGCGCAGCGGGCTGTTGCACTCGACGCTGAGGCTATGCAGGCGTTGTCTGTGTCCCGCGCTGCTCCACTTGGACCAAACTCATCCGGCTCGGATTCCCTCGGCGCGAGCGCTACCACTGCAGCTATCACTGGCGCTGCATCCAGTCCCATTGCGCTCCGACTGCCACCGGGCTTCAAGTCCGGCCAGCGCTGGTGGTACTGCGCCGGCCTGGCGCATGCGCAGGAGGCTGTCTCACAGCTGCCGGTGACGTTGCTGGATGTTCGCCCTGGTCAGCGTGTACTCGACCTCTGTGCAGCGCCGGGTGGCAAGACCGCGCAGTTGGCGCTGGCACTCGGCAATCGCGGCACCTTGCTTGCGAACGATTTCGCCGCTGAGCGCATCGCCGCACTGCAAGGCAACCTGGACCGGCTTGGGGTGCTGAACTGCAGCACCACGCGCTGTGATGGCGGCAACTATCCGGCCGCGGCCGGTGCCTTCGATCGCATCCTGGTCGATGCCCCCTGTTCGAGCGAGGGCACGCTGCGGCGCAACCCGAGCCTGGTCCAGCGTGGTGGTCAGGATGGTTGCGCCAATGATCGGCGCGCTGATCTCGGTCGCAGCCATCTTGCTCGTGCGCACGCGGGCATCGGTCCCGAGCGCTCGCAGCGTATGGCCGGGCGCCAACGGGCGCTGCTGCGCAAGGCGGTGCAGCTCTGCCGGCCCGGCGGGCGCATCGTCTATTCGACCTGCACCTTTGCGCCGGAGGAGAACGAGCTGATCATCGCTGAGATCCTTGATGAACAGAATGGCAATCTGGGGCTCTTGCCTTGCGAGGTGCCGGGCCTGGTCGCGGGCGCTGGCGTGACGCACTGGCAAGGTCGGCAGCTCGATCCGAGTCTCTCACGCTGCCTGCGGGTTTGGCCGCACGAGAATGACACCGGCGGCTTCTTTGTCGCTGTGCTGCAGAAGTCTGCTCAGGCGCTGGGCTTGGGTGCGGCCGAGGCCGCCCAACTCCAACTCGAGGCTAACGATGACGGCTGGATGCAGGGACTTTGCGAACATTACGGGCTACCGGCATCGGCGCTGGCAGACTGCCGTTTCCATCGCCAGACCCGGCGCGGCCTGCACCTGGTGGCCGCTGATCATCGGCCACCAGCGGCGCCGTCGCCGCAGGGCAGCGGTCTGTTCGCCTATCGCACCAACATCCGTCCGCCCAAGCTCACCACCGGTGCGGCGCTGTTGCTCGGTTCGGCGGCGACTCACCAGATCATGGAGCTGAGCAGCGAGCAGCGCGATAGCTATCTGCGTCGCGAATTGCTGCGCCCGGAGCCCGCGCAGATCGCCGACTGCCGTCCTGGTCAGATCCTGGTGCGTCATCGTGGCTTCACGCTGGGGGTCGCGCTGCTGCATCGCTCTGGCGATCTGGAGAGCCTGTTCCCAAGCCGTTGGAGCGGTTGCACTGCTGGGGCCTAACGGCGGGGGGTTGACCCAGGCTTCATCCGACCGTCATGGGTTCGCTCTATCTTGTGCGACTGGTTAAGCTGGTTGCACCGCTATCGCCGCACAACCTGATCGCCGCATAACCTGATCACCGGACAGAATCGACACTGATGAAAGCCAAGAAGCCACAAATCCCGCTCATCTGGCATGCCGATACCAACAAGGCCGTCAGTGAGGATCTGAGCGAGCCGAATCGAGCCGTGGTCGACGAGTTCGCGCGGCTCATCAAGGCCGGCGCGCGCGAGACCGTGATCAAGGCCGTGCGCCGGATGCCGCCGCCGAGCATGGTGTCGCTTTTTGTGCATCTGCCACTGAAACGCGCGCGCAAGCTCACCAGCTGGCTGGATAAGCCGCAACTGCGCATCATCGCCGAGCTGAATCCCTCGTTCCGGGCTGCGTTACTCGATGATGTCGCGGTGCAGCGGCTGATCGATGTGCTGGATGGCTTTGAGCCCGAAGAGGCCGCCGATGCGCTCGACGACCTCCCGGACGAGGTTGCCGAGCAGGTACTGCCGCGGCTACAGGAATGCGAGACGATCGAAGCGCTGCGAGGCTACGGCGAAGAGTCCGCCGGCAGCATCATGAGCCGCAAGTTCGTTGCGGTGCCGGTCGATTGGACTGTGGGACAGGTGACCGCCGACATTCGCGCCAATGCCGAGGCGATCGAAAAGCTCTACGCGGTGAATGTGGTCGACGCCGAGCAACACCCGGTCGGTTATCTGCGCCTGCGCGACCTGCTGCTGATGCCAAAGGAGACGCCAATCGAGCAGATCATGCAGACCGACTTCGTCGCCGTCGGTCCGGAGACCGATCAGGAAGAGGTGGCCCGCTTCGCCGACCGCCATGAGCTCTCGGTGGTGCCGGTGGTCGATCGCGACGGGCGCCTGATCGGAAGGATCACGCCAAAGCAACTGCGCCGCGTGCTGCTCGAGGAGGCCGAGGAGGACCTGAACCTGATGTCCGGCCTGCCGGCTGATTCCCGGCCGGATCAACCGATTCGTCGCATCGTGCGCGGGCGTATCCCCTGGCTGCTGGCGGGCTTGGCCGGGGCCAGTCTGTCTGCGGCAGTGGTGGGCGCCTTCGAAGAGCAGCTGGCGAAGGCGGCGATCCTGGCCAGCTTCATCCCGATCGTGATGTCGATGGCCGGCAACGCCGGCATCCAGGCCGCGACCGTGGCGGTACAGGGCCTCTCGAGCGGGACGGTCACCTTTGCCGATCTCGGTTGGCGCCTCGGCAAGGAGCTGGTCGCGGCGCTGGCCAATGGCGCCATCGCGGCCTCGGTGTTGATCGTGATGGTGTTGCTAGCGGCGCAGTTCATCGAGGTGCCGCATCCGATCATCCTCGCCTTGACCGCCGGGTTGTCATTGCTCTCGGTGATTGTGGTCGCGGTAACCGTCGGCGCCAGCATCCCGATCCTGCTCGATCGGCTCGGCATCGATCCGGCGATGGCCACCGGCGTCTTCATCACCACCGGCAACGACATCATCTCAGTAGCCTTGTTCTTCCTGCTGATGATGACGTTCTATCTGTAGCGGATCGGCGAGCGGATCGGCAAGCGATCGATGATCGACCATCGACGTCGACCGCCGCTGCGGTTACGGCCGCGTCGCTCACGCGTGCTGGCGTTGATGCTGGTGGCGACCCATCTGCTCGCAGCAGGCGTCTTGCTGCTGATGCCGTTGGCGCTGTTGCCGCGTGCGTTGTTGCTGCTGCTGGTCGTGCTCAGCCTCGGCTATGGCCTTTGGGCACAGTGCTTGGGGCTGGCGCCCTGGTCGCTAAGGGAAGCGACCTGGTCTGAGCAGGGCTGGCAGCTCGGGTTTCGCAATGGCCAACAGTGCGAGGCGGTGCTGTTGCCGAGCACGCTGATCTCGGTCCCTTTGGTGATCCTGCACTTTCGGGTCGGCTGGCTGCGCTATCCGCAGATGATCCTGACCCAGGAGGTCGTTGCGCCGGAGCGGCTGCGGCAATTGCGGGTCCGCTTGCAGTTACAGCGTTCGGCTGCCTGAGACGCTGCCTGGGCGCCGCGTCGCGAGGGCTCTGAGCTTGCAGGCGCTGGCTCCTTTATACTGCATGCTTTGTATCGATTCAGTCGTCGATTGGCTTGCAATCGGCGCCATTGCAGCGGGAGGCGCTATGAAGGTCTTGGTCACCGGCGGGGCGGGCTATATTGGCAGTCATACCTGCGTCGAACTGCTTGCGGCTGGGCATGAACTGGTCGTGGTCGACAATCTTTGCAACAGCAAGATCGAGTCGCTACAGCGGGTGCGTGAGATCAGCGGCCGGTCGCTGGACTTCGTGCGTGCCGACTTGCGCGATGCGACCGCGCTCGAGGCCTTGTTCTCCGCGCATCCGTTCGATGCCGTGATCCATTTCGCAGGCCTCAAGGCGGTCGGTGAGTCAACCGAGATCCCGCTCGACTATTATGACAACAATATCGGCGGTACCCTGGCGCTGTGCCGGGCGATGGGCCAGGCAGGCGTCAAGCGGCTGGTCTTCAGCTCCTCGGCCACTGTCTATGGCGATCCGGAAACGGTACCGATTCGCGAGGATTTTCCGCTCTCGGCGACCAACCCTTATGGCCGAACCAAGCTCTTCATCGAAGAGATCCTTGGCGACCTGTATCGCGCCGATCCGGGCTGGGACATCGCGCTGCTGCGCTATTTCAACCCGGTCGGCGCGCACGCGAGTGGGCGCATCGGTGAAGACCCGAACGGCATCCCGAACAACCTGATGCCGTACATCGCCCAGGTCGCGGTTGGCAAGCGCGAGGCGCTGCAGGTCTTTGGTGATGACTATCCAACGCCGGACGGCACCGGTGTCCGCGACTACATCCACGTCGTCGATCTGGCGTTGGGCCATCTGGCCGCGCTCGAGCGTCTACAGGATGCGCCAGGGCTGCTGACCTGTAACCTCGGCACCGGACAGGGCTACAGCGTGCTCGAGATGGTGCGCGCGTTTGAGGCCGCGAGCGGCCGGCCGGTGCCCTATCGGATTGTCGGGCGGCGACCGGGCGATATCGCGAGCTGTTACGCTGATCCTGCCTATGCGCGAACCGAGCTTGGCTGGCAGGCCGAGCGCGGTCTCGAGCAGATGGTCGGCGATGCCTGGCGTTGGCAGCGCCAAAATCCGGATGGTTATCCGGATGCGGGCTAGTCGTCGGCCAACACACCATAATGATGCGCGCCCTCGAGCACACCACTCGTGTAGTAGCCGCTCATCCCCTTGAAGCCGCCCTTGGCGAAATAGGCGCGCAGGCTGGGGTTCTCGGCCATGGCCTCACGCACCTTCTCGACCAGCTGCTCATCGGCATTGCGCACCAGTACGCCTGAGAAACCCGCCGTGAGCGGAAAGACGTCGTTGCCGCTGTCGCCGCAGAAGACGACCTCCTGCTTGGGCACACCCATCTGCTCGGCGAGGAACTCGAGCGCGGTCTGTTTGGTGGCCGCCTTCGGCAAGAAATCCAGTAGGCCATCACCGCTCTGCGAGTCGAAGCTGTAGATCGCGACCTCATCGAAGCGATCCTGAGTGCGCTCAGTGACTTGCGCTAACACCGCATCTTTGTTGGCATGGTCAACGTAGTAGCTTTGCTTGAACGGACTGAGATGCTCGGCCTCTTGCTCGCGCAGTCCGTCGATGTCAGCAACCGCCTCGCGGACCGCCGCGGCGTCCCAGCGCGGGCAGACCTGTTTCACATGCTCGACCCAGGCCTGATCGATCTGCCACTGGCCGTCCTCGAAGCGACGGATCGAGGTTCCAACATCGCCGATCAGCACATTGGGATGGCGGATGCCGAACTCGCGGATCGCAGCTTCGGCCAGGCGCAGGTTGCGACCGGTGACATAGACCACGAAGATCCCTTGGCGCTCGGTCAACTCGTTGAACAGCTCGATCGCGCCTGGGTCCGCGGGCCAGCTGCCGTTGGGTAGCAGGGTCCGGTCGAGGTCGGTCGCAAGCATCTTCATCCTAGGCTCTCCAAATTGATCGCGTATGAATCGGGTTGAGCGCCGCAGCGCGGTTGACCTTCATTTCGACAGATCGACTAGGATGAGTCAAACAAGTGCGGCGGCCTCGTGTCGCCCAGAGGTCCCCATGCTCGAAGAGACTCGCGTGCACTGTCCCTACTGCGGCGAGCAGATCGATGTGGCTGTCGACTGCTCAGCCGGCAGTCATCGCACCATCGAGGATTGCTCTGTCTGCTGTCGGCCGATCGAGCTCGAGGCCGAGATTGATGCCAGTGGTGATCTGATGCGGTTGGATGTTCGGCGTGACGATGACTAGCCAAGAAACGCCAGCAGCTCATCGGCATGGGCTTCGATCTTATCGACCGAATCATGGCCAGCACCAGCAACCACCAACAGCCGCACCCGCGCCGGATCAGCAGATGCAGCGATGCGTTTGGCGTCCTCGAGTGGCACGGTCAGGTCTTGATCGCCGTGGACTAGCAGCACCGGGCAGGGAGCCTGGCGGATACTGTTGACCGGGGCGATGGTCGCGAACCGATGACCGATCACCCATTCGACATAGCGCTTGGTCAGCTCCACGATGAAGCGTGGCAGATGCAACCGCGCCAGATAGCGCTCGGTGAGCTGCGCCGGATCAGCGAAGGCACCGATGCTGATCACCTTATCGATGTGCGGATTGCGCGTGGCTTCGAACAACGCCGCGCCAGCGCCGACTGAATGCCCCAGCACTGCGATCCACGCCGAGCGTGACGGGTGCTGTTGTTGCAGCCAACTGATGGCCGCGCCCAAATCCTCGGCAAAGCGAGGTAGTGAGGAGAATGTATCGCCATCGCTGGCCCCATGATTGCGCGCATCGAACAGCAACACATTGAGCCCTGCCTGATGCAACGGTTGTGCGAGCGGCAACATCTGCTCGGCATTGCTGCCCCAGCCGTGCAGGATGATCACCGTCCGCGGAGCGCTGGCTGCTGGAAGCAACCATCCAGCCAAGACGCGGCGACGAACGGTTGGGATGAGGACGGGCTCGAAGGCAAGCCCGAGATCAGCCGGCGAGCCGGTTGCAGGCACGCGCGGCGCCCGAAAGCCCAGGTGGACGCCGAGTGGAATCAGACTTGCGATGAGCAACGCGAGCAGCGCTAGCGTGAGTAGGACAGTGGTGATGACAGGGCTGATCATCGAGCCACTGTAACCCCGGTCTGTTGACGCGCGCAGTGACGATCGTCGCTAGGCCAACCTCTGGTCCTAAGCCAGTTTCGCCTTGGCGCGTAACGCCCGGCCCGATTCAGCTGTGCTCGCCATCATAGGGCTCGGCAGCATAGACGCGGTTGCGGCCGTTTTCTTTCGCTTTGTAAAGCGCCGCATCGACGCGGTCTAGCAGGTCATCCGCTGACTCTTGGACGGCATGGGCAGCCACCCCAAAACTGGCGGTGAGCTGGTTGATGACAGGCCAGCCATCGGCGGTCATCGCTTGTCGCAGCTTTTCCGCTGCAACGATGGCCTCTGGCAGCTCGGCCATCGGCAGCAGGACGACGAACTCCTCACCACCCCAGCGCGCCAGCTGATCGGTTGCGCGCGTCTTCGACTGCAGCAGCGCGCTGAAGTGTGCGGATAGCGCTTCTTGCAGTAGCTGATCGAACTTCATCCGGTTGTAGGTGCCAGTCAGGGCGTCGCGCTCTGATAAGACCTGAATCTTCTTCTGCAGGCTGATGTCCTGCAGGACCAGGTGACGCTCGGCACCGACGTCATCTTCCAGTCCGCGGGCATGGCGGACGCGCACCCAGAGTGGCTCCCCATCGGGTCGCTGCATCGGGCGCTCTGAGCGCTCGCTGTTGTCGGGTAAAGCCAGCTCGTCGTGCTGCCCCAG
>CAZEZH010000018.1:0-37762 GCA_964516305.1 uncultured Halochromatium sp.
GACCTGACCAACGCGCTGATCATTCCGTTCTTTTTGTCGACCTTTGCTTGAGCGGAGAACCCTTGGGCTCAGGCCGCACGGTTAGCCAGACCATCCAGATCAGCATCAGGGTCACCAGCGCTGTCAGCAACGAGGCCCCGGGCGAGGGATTGAGCGGGTCCGGTGGATGTGGCAGTTGCGGTGCCAATGCCTGAGCTTGCGGGAGGATTGGGTAGATCTCCTCACTCGGGTCCAGTGCGGTGTTGATGGCCTTTACTGAGAGGTCCGTCAGTGGCAGGGCCTTGGGGATGAAGGTCGCGCCGGGTCCTTGGTTGCTGACACCCGCAATGCCTGTCGCTCCCGGCCCAGCAATCAGCAGTTGCGTGACCAGGGTCTCGACCGGTGCGCGGAATCCGGACATCAGGCGGGCGTCGTCGGCGCTGCCGGAAAAGAAGGGCGCATAGTCCGCGGGCGTTAGTTGCGCCGGCTGCAGATAGGGAAAGACGATCCGATTGTTGCCCTTGCTCCAGTCATCGATGGCCAGCAGCGGAAGACCGCGCTCGAGCAGGGCGAGCGCGCTCGAGTTGCCAATGGGCTGCATCAGGATGGCGGCGTCAGCGCCGCTCTCGACCATCGCATCGGCCAAGGCGTCAGGGGTGTCGCCCTCCACCGGCAGCAACTCGGCGGAGAGGCCGAGGCCGTCGATGATCGATTGCGCAGCGCGATAGCCAGAGGAGCCCTCGGGGCCGGTGGCGATGAATTTCGCTTCTTCGAGCCGGCTGATATCGGAATCGAGGGCGAAGGCGTGTAGATAGCTGGTCCCAACCAGCGCCACGGCTTCGATGCCCGGCCGTGGTGACGGCTGGCCCGTGTCGGGGTTGACCCCGCCGGGCGAGAAAAAGGCTGGTGCGCTGACCAGCGCTAGGCGGGCGTTGCCTTGTTTGACGGCGCCGAGTGGATCGGGCGAGCGCAGCAACTGCACGTTGCGGGTCGGAAACGAACGCCGCAGCGTGCGCAGCACCTTGCCCGCCTCGCCATCTGCATTGGCTGACAGCGAAACGGCGAGCATCATGGCTTGGCGCGTGGACTCGGTGGCCTCGCCATCGATCATCCCCAGGCGGATCAGCTCGGCGCGCGCCACTTGGCGCGGGTCTTCGCCGCGCAAGCTGACGTGTCGACTCAGATCGCGCATCTGCACGATGCTCAGCGCGCCGGTGAGTTGATCGAGCACGTCGCTCAGGGCGGGATGTGCGGTGATGGCGGCGTCGCGATAGAGCAGGGCGGCCGCTTCGGTTGGGAAGAAGTCGAGATCGTCATCGAGCAGCATCAGATCGAAGGCGTCGATCTGGCCATCGGCCGCATGCACGAGCGCGACGTCGATGCGACCATCGAGGAGTTGATCGTAGAGCGCGCCGCGATCGACGTCCGTGACCACCTCGATCTCACTAAAGCCCATACCGTAACGCCTTAGCAAGGGCTGCAGTCCGTCGATGGGCCGCGTCTCGAAGCTGTTGTCGATCCCGAGCCTGAGTTCCGCCGAGCGTGCCGCTAAGTCGGAATAGGCGTCGACGCCGAGTGCCTCCGCGCGGTCGTGCAGCATCGCTAGCCCATAGCTGTTGTCATAGCCGAGCACACCACTCCAGGACAGCCCCAAGGAAGCAAAGCGCTCACGCACCAGGGCCATGGCGCGATCCGCATCTGCGGGCGGCGCCAGTCCGAGCATCGCCAGCCCGGTGCCGGTGTATTCTGGGTAGAGATCAATCTCGCCGCGCTTGAGTGCCTCGAGCATGAGTCGACTTGAGCCGAGGCCAATGCGGCGCACAACCGGAATGCCTTGGGCCTCAGCCAGCTCCGCGACCATCTCGGCGACGATCTGATTATCGGGTGATTGTTTGCCGCCAATGCGCAATGGGTGCTGATCCGCGCCACAGCCCAGCAGGCTGGCCGAGAGCAGCGCAATCAGGATCAGGGTGAGACGAGGTCCGGTCATCAGAGGGCTCCTGGCGCGGTGCTGGTGTGATTATCGTCCTGTTTTTTCTTAGTGCGCGGTGGCAATGGGCGCTCGCTGCGGATCGCCCGCATGAAGCCGATGACTTGGAGCAACAGCACCACCGAGAAGGGCACCGCGCCGGTGACGGCCATCGCCTTGGCGACATCAACCGAGCCGCTGAACAGGGTCGCGACCGTGAGCACGGCGACCAGGGTGCCCCAGACCAACTTGTAGGGCAGTGGTGGGTTCAGATTGCCCTCGCTGGTCATCATCGAGAGCACGAAACCGCCAGAATCCGCCGAGGTCACCAGGAAGATAAAGATCAGGAACAGGGCGACGAAGCCGAGCAGCTGGCCGAGCGGGAAGAAATCGAGGAAGACGAAGAAGGCGCGGGTCACGTCCTGGAACACCAACTCGGCGATCCCGCCGGCCCCGAACAGCTCGATATAGACGCCGGCGCCACCGAGCACCGCGAACCAGAACATCGAAAACAGCGTTGGCACCAGGATGACGCCGGCGGAGAACTCACGGATGGTGCGGCCGCGGCTGATGCGGGCGATGAAGATGCCGACGAAGGGTCCCCAGGAGAGCCACCAGATCAGATAGGTCAGGGTCCAGTTGGCGGTCCATTCCTGCAGCCCCTCGAAGGGCAATAGATGGAAGGCCAGCGCCGGCAGCTCCGTAAAGTAACTGCCAATCGAGTCGATGAAGGTCTCGAAGATGAACGCGGTCGGACCCAACACGGCGATGTAGACCACCATCAGCACCGCAACGACCATATTGATGTTGGACAGGATCTTGATCCCACGATCCACTCCGACGGCGGTCGAGGTCATGTAGGTGACATACATCACCGCCATGATCCCAAGCGACATGCCGAAGCTCAGCGGCGTGCCAATCAGCTCGCCCAGCCCAGCGCGGATCTGCAGAGTGCCCATGGTCAGTGAGCCGGCGAGTCCGAAGACCACCGCGAAGACGCCGAGCACATTGGCAACCTCGCCGATGCGCTGTCCAGTGACGCCTGGAAACAGCGATTCGATCGGCGTCGAGATCAACGGCTTCTTGCCCCGACGAAAGGTGAAGTAGGCGATCACCATCGCGCAGACGCCGTAGGTGGCCCAGGCGTGTAGCCCCCAGTGCAGATTGGTGAGGGTAAAGGCGACGCGCGCGGCATCGGCGGTCTCACCGGTCATGCCGGGGGGTGCGCGAAAGTGGTAGAGCGGTTCGGCCACACCCCAGAAGATCAGCCCGGCGCCCATGCCGCCGGCGAACAACATGGCGATCCAGGAGACGGTCGAGAATTCCGGCTCCTCGTCATCCCTCCCGAGCTTGATGTGGCCGTAGGGCCCAAAGGCGAGGAAGCCAGCGAGGATCAAAAAGCCAGTGCAGATCAGCAGCCAATACCAACCGACGCTGGTGAGCATGAAGTTGGTGAAACCGAGCGAGGTGCCGCTCATGCCTTCGGGGTCGATCAGGCCCCAGGCGCCGAAGGCGGCGACCAGGATCAGTGAGACGACGAAGACGCGGTTCAAGCTGAGGCCGGCGAAGCGACGGCCCGCAACAGGCTGGGACATGGGCTTTTTCCTCTGACCCCGGGTTGACCGCCGGGCTTCGGGTTGAGCTTGGTCGGAAGCGGTGTATGGATAGCGAGCAGATGGGGCGCCGGCTTGATGGGCAGCAGCGCGATGACTCGATCTAAGCGAAGGTACATTGAGCGCGAGCACCCAACCCCTTTAATCAAGATACCGAAGCCTTGGCTGGAAGGCAACGAGGTCGCCGCGCGGGCAACCTTCGGTGGGTTGCTCAGCGCTCGGCGACCAGCCTAGGGGGTTAGCCGATGGGTCGCCGGTCGCCGAAGGACGTTGCCAACCTGAAAACCTTGGGTTGGGCTAGCCTCAACTGGCCTCCGGCGAGCCCTCAGGCGGATCATCAATGGCGTCGGTGTTCGGCGCGGTGCCCTGAGGCCAGGCCGTGCAGACGCGATTGCGTCCCGACGACTTGGCGGTGTAGAGGGCGTTGTCAGCAGCAGCGACGAGACGCTTGATATTCAAGTATCCGTGGCGGGAATGGGCAATGCCGATGCTGACGCTGAGCGCGTGGCCGGGAAAACGGGCCTCGAGCATCTGTCCGCGCCGAGCGATCTCGAGGCGGATGCGCTCGGCGTAGCCGGCAGCGCCCGCATCGCTGGGTGACATCAGGCCGAAGAGGAATTCTTCGCCACCGTAGCGACCCAGGAAGTCGCCGGAGGTGCCAGGGGCGGGCTGCTGTGCGTGCGAACCGAGCCGATGCCTTGCGTCCAGGCGACGAAGTCCGCGAGCGCGACCATGGCGACCTCTTGGGCTTGTGGCGTCTCTAGGTGGCTCCCCGCGGGTCCGCAATGGTGCAGCGCTTGGATTCGGCAGACGACGTCCGGTAGCTCCCAGGTCTCGCTCACCATCGCGCCGAGACGGTCGTGAGCGATACCGAAGAAGAGGCTCTCATCCTCGCCTGTGGCCTTGCCGCTAGTGCCTACGGTACTGAGAAAATCGCTGTAACTGAGCTTGCCGTGCGATTCCAAGACGACTTTGCCGAGATCGTGCAGCAGGCCGGCTGCATAGATGCCTACAACGTCCTCTCCCACGCTGTCCTTTCCTGCCTCGGTTGGCTGTTTGGTGCGCTGCCATGATCTTGGCTCCTCCTCATCATAGCATCGTCCTTTAAGGCTCTGCGTGCAGTGACCTCAGTCGCAGATCCACGTGGCTTTGCAGCCCTGCGCTGAACTGACATCGCGTCGGACGATGCCCAACAAGTGAGCAGGATTAGCCGCACCACTCACCACTCACCACTCAATGCTCACCACTCAATGCTCATGATCGGCCGGTTCATCCATGGTCACGGCATCCAGCACCGGCTGATTGACCTGCTCGGGCGGCGGCATCTTCTCGACCTCCGGGCCGAGCATGATGGCGATGGGGCGTGTGGTCGGGCTCGCGTCCAGCCCGATGACCAGGGTCACCGTGAGCGGGACGGCGAGGAACATCCCCACGCTGCCGAACAGCCAGCCCCAGAACAACAGCGCCAAGAACACCGCTAGGGTCGAGATGCCGAGCCCCTTGCCCATGATGCGTGGCTCGATGATGTTGCCGATGGCGGTATTGATGACCAAGTAGCCGATGATGACCATCAGGGCGGTCGAGAGGTCGGCCTGGACCAATGCCAGCAACGCTGGTGGGATCATCATGATGATGTTGCCAACCACCGGAATGAAGTTCAGAAAGAACGCCAGGATGGCCCAGAAGATCGCAAAATCGACGCCTAGGAGCCAGAGCAGCATGTAGGCACAGACGCCGGTGGCAAAACTGGTTGCTGCCTTGATCTGCATGTAGCGGTTGATTGAGCCAAACAGGCGCCGAATGCGCTCTTCGCCCTCCGGGGTGAGTGCGAAGGCTGCATGCAGTTTGGCCCAGAGGGTCGGTGCCTCGAGCAGGATGAAGATGACCGTCAGCAGCACCAGCAAGCCGTTGGCGAAGATGCCGCTGGCGTTCGACAACAGCAGGCGCACGCCGACCATGAGCTTGCTCGGGTCGAGCAGATTGGGGACCGCATCGCCGGAGTTGTCCATGCCGGCCGCCTCGAGCCAGTTACCGAACTGGCCCGCAAGCAAGGTCAGACGCTCTTGATAGGTCGGGATGCTGTCGCGAAACCCTTCGAAGGCCCCGGAGGTCACGAGTGCCAGGAGGCTGCCGATATCGATGAGTACGAAGCCGATGACGACCAAAGCGGCCCATTTTGGCACCCCTTTGCGCCGCATCCAGCCCAATGCCGGGGTGACAACGATGGCGATGAAGGCTGCCAGTAGGATCGGCGCGAGCAGCGACGAGGCCATTTTTAGGGCGGTGATGACCAAGGCGAAAGCAGCCGCGACGATCAGGCCGCGTGCGGGGGCACTGAAATCAGAGAGTGCGTTCATGAACCAGCAGACCTCCAGACCTCGTGATGACAAGCTGTGCTTGATAGGCGAAAGTGGTCCGACGAAGACTGGTATTCTCTGCGATTGCTCCGAACGGGTCTATCGTAACATTCGGGCACGTTCGAAGTAGTTGACCCGTCGAACGGTTGTTTAGTATTTTTAATCGTTTACCGCTGGGGCTTGGCTGTTGGGCTTGCGAGGACACCCGATTGGTCAACCACCCGATTGGTCAACAGAGTGCCACTGATTCTAGTGACACGTCGGCGTGCGGTACCTTGTCAAGCCTCTGGCGGCCCCTCAAATCTCCGGTTTGGGCTGGGCATCGTGAGGGGCTTTGCTCGGCATACTTGACATCACACCGGTCGCTGCGACGGTGGCTGCGGGCGCGTTCTGGCGTCTCGAGGCTACCGAGTCGATCCGTATGGAGGACGCCTGCGTGCAATCAAATCTGGCCAATGGGCCTGACCCTACTCAAAACGCCGAAGCTGGCATGCGCGAGCCTTCTGGCTCTCACCCCGACGCCGAGGCACCCATGCTGAGCGGCGCCGAGATCACCGTCCAGGCGTTGATCGACGAGGGGGTTGAATACGTTTTCGGGTATCCGGGCGGCGCCGTGCTGCACATCTATGATGCCCTGTTCCAGCGCGGCGATGCGATCAAGCATGTGCTGGTCCGTCACGAGCAAGGGGCGACGCACGCCGCCGATGGCTACGCGCGCGCAACCGGTAAGTGTGGCGTTTGCCTGGTGACCTCCGGACCGGGCGCGACCAATGCAGTCACCGGCATTGCCACGGCGCACCTGGATTCGATCCCCATGGTGGTGATCACCGGTCAGGTGCCGACGCCCGTCATCGGCAGCGATGCCTTTCAGGAGGTCGATACCGTTGGCATCACACGGCCTTGCGTGAAGCACAATTTTCTGGTCAAGCGACTCGAGGATCTTGCCGAGACCATCCGCAAGGCGTTCTATATCGCGCAGTCTGGGCGTCCTGGGCCGGTGGTGGTCGACATCCCGAAGGATGTGACCGATCCGAGCGTCAAGATCCCCTATCTCTATCCGCGCGACCTCAGCATCCGCTCTTATAACCCGGCCAAGCGCGGCCATCTTGGGCAGATCCGCAAGGCGGTCGAGGCCATGCTCGATGCCAAGCGGCCGATCTTCTACACCGGCGGTGGCGCGGTGTTGGACGATGCTGCCGCGCCGCTGACGGAGCTGGTGCGCACGCTCGGCTTCCCGATTACCAGCACCCTGATGGGGCTGGGTGCCTATCCGATGACCGACAAGCAGTTCCTCGGCATGCTCGGGATGCACGGCACCTACGAGGCCAACATGGCCATGCACGAGACCGATTGCCTGATCGCGATCGGCGCTCGCTTCGATGATCGCGTCACCGGCAAGATCGAGCACTTCTGCCCGCATGCCGAGATCATCCATGTCGATGTCGACCCCTCGTCGATCTCGAAGAACGTCAAGGTGCAGGTGCCGATCGTGGGTCCGGTTGGTAGTGTCGTCACCGATATGCTCGGTGTCCTGCGCGAGAGCGGTGGACGCCCGGATCAGACCGCGCTCGCGGCTTGGTGGAAACAGATCGATGACTGGCGCAGTATCGATTGCATGCGCTACGACCGTTCGAGCCCGATGATCAAGCCGCAGTTCGCGGTCGAGACGCTCTACAAGGTCACCAACGGCGACCTCTATCTGACCTCGGACGTGGGCCAGCATCAGATGTTCGCGGCCCAGTTCTACCCGTTCGACAAGCCGCGGCGCTGGATCAACTCGGGCGGGCTCGGCACCATGGGCTTCGGCCTGCCGGCGGCGATGGGTGTGCAGCTCGGTCATCCGGAGGCGCAGGTCGCCTGCATCTCCGGCGAGGCGAGCATTCTGATGTGCATCCAGGAGATGGCAACCTGCAAGCAGTACAGTCTGCCGATCAAGGTGGTGCTGCTGAACAATGGCTACATGGGCATGGTGCGCCAGTGGCAGGAGTTCTTCTATGAGAGCCGCTACGCGCATTCCTATGTCGATGCCTTGCCTGACTTTGTCGCGCTGGCGCAGAGCTTCGGCCATGTTGGCATGCGCGTCGAGAAGCCGGACCAGCTCGAGTCGGCGATGCGCGAGGCCTTCGCGATGAAGGACCGCTTCGTGTTCCTCGACGTGATCGTCGATCCGTCCGAGAACGTCTATCCGATGATTTGCGCGGGCAAGGGCCATCACGAGATGGAACTGCCGCCGACCATGTCCGAGCGGGAGCTGGCCTAGGGCCGGGAAGCAGCATGAGACACATCATTTCGATGCTGGTCGAGAACGAGTCGGGTGCGCTGTCGCGCATCGCTGGTCTGTTCTCGGCCCGCGGCTACAACATCGAATCCCTCACCGTCGCGGCGACCGATGAGCCTTCGCTCTCGCGCATGACCCTGGTGACGCGCGGCAATGACGACATCGTTGAGCAGATCAAGAAGCAGCTGAACAAGCTCATTGATGTCGTCAAGCTGCAAGACCTCTCCGAGGGCGAGCACATCGAGCGCGAGATGATGCTGATCAAGCTCAAGGCCGCCGGGGCCGACCGCGAAGAACTCAAGCGTCTGACCGAAATCTTTCGGGCCAAGATCATCGACGTGACCGACGCGAGCTATATCGTCGAGCTGACCGGTGCCTCGCGCAAGCTCGATGCCTTCATCGGGGCCGTGCCCGAGGGGCTGATCACCGAGGTGGTTCGGTCCGGGCCGACTGGCATCTTGCGCGGCGCTAAGGGTTTGACGCTCTAACAACAATCCAAATCGACTAGGAGCCAGTATGGCCATCAATGTTTACTACGACAAAGACGCCGATCTCTCGCTGATTCAAGGCAAGAAGGTTGCGATCATCGGCTATGGCTCACAAGGCCATGCGCATGCCAACAACCTCAAGGAGTCCGGTGTCGATGTCGTTGTCGGCCTCCGTGCTGGCTCCAGCTCGGCGGCCAAAGCTGCTGACGCTGGTCTGGCCGTCAAAGAGATCCCGGACGCGGTCAGCGGTGCCGATGTGGTGATGATTCTGGCACCCGATGAGCATCAGGCCAAGCTCTATCGCGATCAGGTCGCGCCGAACATCAAGCAGGGCGCGGCGCTGGCGTTCGCGCATGGCTTCAATATCCATTTCGGCCAGATCGAGCCGCGCGCCGATCTGGACGTGATCATGATCGCGCCCAAGGGGCCGGGTCATCTGGTGCGCTCGACCTACACCCAGGGCGGCGGCGTGCCGAGCCTGATCGCGGTGCATCAGGACGCGAGCGGCAAGGCGCGGGATATTGCGATGGCCTACGCATCGGCCAATGGCGGCGGTCGCGCCGGCATCATCGAGACCAGCTTCCGCCAGGAGTGCGAGACCGATCTGTTCGGCGAGCAGGTGGTGCTCTGCGGTGGCCTGACCGCGCTGATCCAGATGGGCTTCGAGACCCTGGTCGAGGCCGGCTACGAGCCGGAGATGGCCTACTTCGAGTGTCTCCACGAGGTCAAGCTGATCGTCGACCTGATCTACGAGGGCGGCATCGCCAACATGCGCTACTCGATCAGCAACACCGCTGAGTACGGCGACCTGACCCGCGGCCCGCGCATCATCACTGAAGAGACCCGCGACGAGATGCGCAAGATCTTGCGCGAGATCCAAAACGGTCAGTTCGCCAAGGAGTTCACGCTGGAGAATCAGGCCGGCGCGCCGTCGATGAAGGCGATGCGCAAGCTCTCGCAAGAGCATCAGATCGAGCAGGTCGGTAGCCGCCTGCGCGAGATGATGCCTTGGATTCGTGATAAGCAGCTGGTCGATAAGTCGCGCAACTGATCCGCAGCCGCGCGCAGCGCACGCGACAAAAAGGCCCCAATTCGGGGCCTTTTTGCTGTCCGGAGTCCGGAATGTCTGTTGTCTTGCGGCGCGTTCAAACGCCCTGCTGACGGATGTTCGCTGCGCTGCCCGGCAAGTCAGAACGCGTTGGACCTGGATCTAACGGATCTGCGAAGGCTCGTCCGTGCGCAGATAGGCCTCTTCTTCCGGCGTCAGATCGACCTCATCGAAGCCGGTGATCATCGGCATCACATGTTCGCGGAAGGAATGGCCGGTGGTGAGCAGATACACATGGATGAGCACGAAGGCGAGGATCGCGAAGGCGGCTGCGGTATGCACCAGGGCCACGCCCTCAAGCCAGGCCGGAGCATTGGGCAGGTTGCGCCAGGCAAAGTAGGACAGGTAAGCCAGGCCGCTGATCCAGATGGCTGGAAAGAGCACGATCTTCAACACCAGATAGGCGAGGGCTTGCAGCGGGTTATGCTTGCGCCAGTAGGCCTTGCGGTAGGGATGGCGCTCGCCCTTGAAGATACCGTAGGCGTAGAAGCGCAGCACACTCCAGAGGCCGCTGCCGGTGGGGATGAAGTGCCGCCAGGCGCCGGTGGTGAAGAGCCAGAAGACGCTGAACGCCCACAGTAGCAACAAGGCGAAGGCGGCCATGGTGTGCAAGGTCACCGCATCCTCGAAGCTCATTAGGCCATGGAAGCCGTGCAGCCCGAAGCCGCTGATCAGCAGTAGCATAATCAGCGCCATCTGGCACCAGTGCCAGAAGCGTTCGAAGATGCTGAAGATTTTGACATGCTGTAGGGCCATCAGTGTTGGTCTCCCTTCGACGAGAAGAAGCGGATGCCGCCGTGGATGAGGATGCCACCGAGGATTCCAGCAACCAGGAGCGTGCCGAGGATATCGACCCAGCGGTTGCGGTCGCGGCCGGGCAGATAGACGCCCTTGACCTCGGCGAGACGGCTGTCTTTCGGGGCGTGACAATCGCCGCAGGCGAGGGCCTGCTCCTTGGGTGCGACCATGTGCGTGATCGGCCACCAGGAGAGCGTTTCGATGAAACCGTACTCGCCGGAGTAGTCGAGGCCGAAGTCGGCCATGCCCTTCTCGATCGAGGCGCCCATGTCGTAGTTGCCCCAATAGGCGGCCTCGTCCTCGCCCCAGAGATGGGTGTAGACCAGGGTGCCGTTGCCCTTATCGTAGGGCTGCCAGGTGTGCATGCGCTTGAACGGCCAGATGCGTGAGCGCTCATCCCCACGTGAGCCGCTGAAGCCGTTGATCTCGATCGATTCGGCGTTCGGGTCGAACTGGGTGTCGATGGTGGTGTAGCGCATCTGGCCATCGAACCAGTCGTACTCCGGGACGACGTTCTCGTCGTAGGTGAAGTTGCCCTTGATCGACTTGTAGGTGTAACGGTGGTCGCCGTTGCCTTGGATATAGCCTTCCTCGTGGTAGCCCTCGCCGTCGCGGGTCTTGCCGGCGGTGCGCCAATCCCAGTCGACCACAGTGGCTACGCCACCGCGCGCAAACTCGGGGATGTGGCAGGTCTGGCAGGCGATACTCTGCACATGATCGTTGAGCTTGAAGGCGGCGATGGAGTCGACCGGATGCGGCGCCAGCCCGTGGCAGGATTCGCAGGTGGCGACATCGCTGCGCTGGCCGGGGAGCCCGGTGCCCTCGGTGTCCTTGGAGACGACGTTGTAGCGGCTTCCGGCCCAGACGTGCTGGTTGGTCACATGGCAGGCGCTGCAGGCGAAGTTGAGCCCATCGGCGCCCATATGAACGTCGAGTGTGCGTGGCGGTTTGATCAGCGCGGTTGAAAGATCGCCGTGTTTGACGTTATCACCACCACCGCCATTGAAATGACAGGTGCCGCAGTTAGCGCGTTGGGGGAGGTCGACGCTTTGCGCGGCGGCGACCAGGTCGAGCGGCGGTTTGCCTTCGAGCATCACCGAGCAGGCCGCATGGCCCTCGCTGTTCGGGGTCTTGTAGTAGGTGCCGGTGGTCTCGTGACAGACCAGGCAGTCGATCTTGGTCTCGTCGGTGAAATCGAAGCTTTCGTCCTTCCAGCCATAGCCGGCGTGGCACTGGGCGCACATGCCCTCGTTGCCGCGCGAGTTGGTGCAGAAGTTATTGATCAGGTAGCGCTTGCCAAGTTGCTGCCCGGTGTTCGGATCTGTGTACGACCAGGTCCAGTGGATATTCTTCATGAAGTGCTCGCCGGTCTCGGTATGGCAGCCGAGACAGGCCTGAGTCACCTCGGAGCCGTTGGCGAAGGGCCCCTTGAGTGCCTCGAACTTGGTGTGATCGGCGGTGCCGCCGCGCAGCGGCCCGGAGATCTGCGGCCTGGGCGCATCGGTGGCGGGCGGTGTCGGCCAGCCGCTGACCTCGGCGCTGGCGAACGGGCCAGCGAGGCTCAGGGCAACGGCAAGCATGCCAGCCGTGAGGGATCGGCCGAGCGTGCTCGTTCGGATGAGCCGGGGCCGCAAGGCCTGGTTCTTGGATGGCCGCTGCCTCATGTAGGGGACGCGGAAGCTGGGAAGACCGCGCATGGATTGCCCTCCAGTCGATCGGTGCGAGTTCTAGAGGCATCAGCGCCCCGGATTTGACCAATAAGACTGCGCAAAGCGCGGCGGTTCGTCCCTGATATGGCGCAAATCCTTGCGCTTGGGGGCGGCTTTGCTGCGTTAGATCAATTTGCTGGGTTGCGAATCAAAAAACCCGCCTTGCGGCGGGTTTGAGAGTGGGCTCGCGCTTGCGCCGCTCGGACGCTGCGCGCGCCTGCTGAGGATCAGCTGGCGTTGATCAACTGAGCTCGTCTGCGCCGATCTGCTTCATCAGGTTGAAGCTCTTGACAAAAGGTCCGGCCATCCGCGGGTCCTTGATCATCGCTGAGTAGTCGCCGGTCTTGAACTTGAGCTTGCCGGTCGCGTAGGCGGTGCCCATGCCGACCATGCCAATGCCTTTTTCGACCCACTTCAGCCAGTCTTTCATGTCGGCGCGCATGTCCCAGTCGGGCTGTTCGTCAGACCAATCACCGGCGCGGACACAGATGCCATTCTCGACCACGAAGACGCCACGTGGGTCGGCCTCATCCTTGAATCCACAGCTGATGATGGAGTTGAAGCCGATCTCAGCGAGCTTGCCGCTGACCTCGGGGTCGTTGTTCCACGCCTCTTTGAGTTCGTTCATCCATTCTGCGGAAAAGAGTTTGGCCATGATTGAGAGTCCTCCGTTATTCAGTGTCTGGGGTGGCGTTATTCGATTGGGGGAAGGTCAGCCAGGTTTGTGGCGAGGTTTGGCACGATCTCGCTGCAGTCTCAAAGCTGGCCCTCGTGATTCTACCAGCAAGCTGGCTCGGGTTGGGTTAATCCGCGAGGCTTGCAGCACGGGATTTGGCGGCCCTAGCCGACCTCCAAGGTTATCCCTGCGGCCGCGAGTCGCTCCGCCTCGTCCTCAAATTCAAGCCGTGTCAGCGGGTGATCGTCGAGCCAATTGGGCGGAAAACGCAGCTGCAGCGTCTCGCCATCAGCTACAACCTGCGGCTCGGGCTCGGCGCTTGCCGAACGGCCGCGATGCATCAACACAGCGAGCCTGAGCAAGATGGTGAGCCGTCGCCCGCAGTCGCGAGCTGGGCGCGGTAGGGCCATGAAGACATCAACCGGGAACTTACGCCGATGCCCCAATACCAGTGCGGCAAGGGCATCCTGCTCTTGACGGGTAAAGCCCGAGAGATCGGCATTACGCAGCAGATAGGCGCCGTGCTTTTGGTACTGGCTATGCGAGACAGCGAGTCCGATCTCGTGCAGCTCTGCGGCCCAGCCGAGCATCTTCGGATTGTTGTCGTGGTTGAGCGCCCAGGTCTCGCGCAATTGCTCGTAGAGCTCGAGCGCGGTGCTGCGTACACGCCCGGCATGCTCCGGGTCGGTATCGAAGCGGCGGCAGAGGGTGGCAACGGTGCGCTCACGGACATCCTCATGGTGGACGCGTCCGACCATCTCGTAGATCAGTCCTTCGCGTAACGCCTCGTCTGAGGCCCGCATCTTGTCGATGGTCAAGCTCTGGAACACAGCCCGCAACACGGCAACGCCGCCGGCGAAGACCGATCGGCGCTCCTCGCTGAGCCCCTTCAGCTCAAGCGCCGAGACCTTGCCGCAGTCGATCATGGTCTCGCGCAGCTTGGCAAGTCCGTCGGCGGTGATGCCGTCGTCGCTCCAGCCCTCGGCGGCGATGACCGCCGCGATGGCCTTAATGGTCCCTGAGCTTCCGGTCGCCGTGGTCCAGCCGGATTGGCGGAACAGCTCTCGCACTGGGCGAATCTCGAGCGCGCAGGCCAGCTCGGCCCGATCCATCTGTTTGGCGCTGATCTTATCGTTGGCGAAGTAACGCCGCGAGATGCTAACGCAGCCCATGTGCAGGCTCTCGCGCAACGTGGCACTAAACCCTTGGCCGATGATCAATTCGGTGCTGCCACCCCCAATGTCCACAACCAGCCGCTTCTCGTCGCCGATCGCGAGTCCGTGCGCGACGCCGAGATAGACCAGGCGGGCCTCTTCGCGACCGGCGATGACCTCGATCGGGTGCTGCAGCACCGCTTCGGCCGATTCGACGAAGCGCACTTCTGGCTTCAATTGTCGCAGTGTGTTGGTGCCCACCACGCGCACATTGGCGGGCTCGACGCCGCGCAGCCGCTGGCCGATGCGCTCCAGGCAGGCCAGAGCACGCTCGGCGACCTCGGGGCGCAGGTATTTGTCTTCGGTCAGACCCTCGCCGAGTCGCACCATCTCCTTGTAGCGATCGATGACCTGCAGAGTACCGCCGTCGACGCGGGCGACCAACAGGTGAAAGGAGTTCGAGCCCAGGTCCACTGCAGCGAAGCTGTCGGGCGGCGCCGATGGCGAGCGGTCGGCGGATGGGGCGACAGAGACGACGGCGTCGGCCATGCGATCCTCGGTAGCGTTGGCGGCATCGGCGCTAGAGTATAGTCGCCTTTGCCGTCGAAGGGGCGAGATAACCGGCACTCGCATCAAGGCTTTGGCGCTGGCGCTGGTGCTTTGTTCGCAGCATCATCAGCGATGGCTGCGGTTCGACGCATCATGATCTCGATGGGCTGTGCCGAGCGCAGATGGATGTCACGCTGCGGGAAGGCGATGCCGATGCCCGCCGCCCGGAACTTGTCATCAATCGCCTGATACAGCTCGGTCATCACGGCTAATCGGAACTCGAGGGTCTCAAGGTAGCAGCGCAGGACCAGATGGAGTGCATTGTCACCAAAGCCTTCGAAGGTGATCAGGGGGGCTGGATCATCGAGGATCTTAGGATGCTCAGCGGCGACCTCGGTTAGCAGTGCGAGCGCCTTGCGCGTATCGCTGCCGTATTCGACACCGACCGGGATGACCATTCGGTTCACCTGATCGGTGAGGGTCCAGTTCAGCAGGCGTCCAGTGATGAATTCCTTATTGGGCACCAACAGCTCCTGCTTGTCCCAGTTGCGAACGGTGGTTGCGCGGATCTGAATCCGGGTGACTGTGCCCGTGGTGTCACCAATGGTCACCGTGTCACCAACCCGCACCGGGCGCTCGAATAGGATGATCAAGCCGCTGATGAAGTTGGCGACGATCTCCTGCAGCCCGAAACCGATGCCAACACTGAGCGCCGCCACCAGCCATTGCACCTGCGACCACTGTAAGCCAAGGGTGCTGACGATCATCAGGAGGCCCACCGCGGTGATCACATAGCGTGTCAGGGTGACCAGCGTATAGCGTCCGCTGGTGCTGACCTCGGTGTTCTTCAGCAGCAGGATCTCGAGCAGTGCCGGTAGGTTCTTGACCGCAATCAGCGCCGCCGTGGCGATCACCAGAATCAGCCCGAGATCGGCCAAGGTCACCGGGACCAGCTCCTTGGCGCCATCGACCGTTGCGGTATAGCTCCAGAGGGTGACCCGTTCGAAAAGATTCAGCGCCGGCAGGACATCCGACCAAATCACCCAAAGTCCGACAGCGGCAAGAATCGCAATGCTGCTGTTAAGCAGTTTCCGCGTCTGGCTATCGAGCGCGGCCAAGTCGACCGAGTCATCATTCGGCTCGAGCCGCTGCGCACCCTGTTCGAGCGCTTCGCGCTGGGCCTCGCGCTGGGCCCGGCGTTCGAGCGCCGCCTCCAGTGCGAGCCCGCGCCTGGTGAGGATCAACCAACGCACGATCAGCTGATGCAAGACGACGAGCCCAAGCACGAGCCAGAGTTCGGCGGCCAAGGAGGCTAGTAAGGTGCCAGCGGTGTAGATGAAGCCAGCCAGCGCGATGGCCGCAAGTGCCGCCGGCATCAGTACCGCGATCGAATACCAGACGAGCCGCACACGGTTGAGCCAGCTCTCCGGCCGGGCAGCGAGCAGGTTCTTGAACACCCCGCGTTTGGGATGCAGCAGCCAGGCCATGAGCGCGGCGAGTCCGAGGCAGAGCAGCACCAGTGCGAGTCGACCTAGGGTGCCGTCGAAGCTCGGATTCTGGGCACGGCCGATGACCTCAGCGGCAAAGCCAACGGGCAGCAGCAGGAGTGCTGCGAACCGGAAGCCGCGTCGCAGCTGATCAAGCGACTCAGAGCCCCAACGGAAGTGGCGCGCGGCAACGCCCCCGGGCATACAGAGCAATCGAAAGGCACGCAGATAATAGAACGGCAAGGCAATCCTGAGTAAACCCTCTCCGACCGATGACGCGAATGGCGTTGCCTCCGAGGAGACGCCCAGCCCCCAACCCACTAAGGCCGTCAACAAGGGCCAGGGCAGCGCTAACAGGAGCGTTAACGCCAGGGCGGACAGCGTAAAGGTGAAGCGGTCAGTACTGATCCGACGCATCGGTTCGGCATAGCCACTAATGCGATCGCGGATCGATGGTCCAATCGCTAAGAGCCCAATAACGACTAGGCTACCAAGCCAGAACAGTGGCGATGAAAGTCCGGTCTGGACTAGAGTCTTGACTACATCGGCCCAGTGCTCGGGGGCGACTAGCCACCAGATGGCCTCTGGCAGCGCCGCAAATGGCTGCTGGGTGATGGAGGCAGCGCTCCTCACCCAAAGCAGATGTTCGGCTAAGAAATCACGGTAGCGGTTGATGATGTCGCTATATTGCTCGGCCGTGAAATCCAGGTCGCCGATCGCGCGCTGATAGCTGTCCTGTAGATGCAGTGCCGTCTCTAAAAGGTTACGCTGGCGCAGCAGCAGTTCTCTTACCTGGTCCTGAAGCTCTTGTTGGTATTTCGCGGGGAGGGCGGCCTGCTCTGCGGTGCGCCGCGCGAAGAGGAGGCGAGCGACGGCAGCATCGATGTTGTCAATATCGTGCAGCGCGTCGCGCAGGCGGAGCTGGCTTAGCGTCAGCTCGGCGATGCGCTGGGCACGGGCGGCGGCCTGTTCGCGGAGGCTCGCGGCGCTCGGTAGATCGGCGCGCTCATCGACCAGGATCTGCCCAACGGCTTGGCTCAAACCCGCAGCGCTGATGCGAGCGCGGGCGTTCTTGAGGTCGGTCTGTGCCTCGCGCAGCTGTTCTTCGAGCTCGGCCTGCCGCTCGTCGAGCAGACTCAGGGCCTCGGTGGCCTCGCTGATGGTCTTGCTGATCTCGCGATTGCGCCGCGCAAGCTCGAGCAGGAGCGGGTCTGCGTCCACCAGTTCGCGCTCGGCAGACTCGGTCTCTTGACGTGCGCGCTCCGCTTCGAGGCTGCGCAACCGGTCGGCCTCGTTCTCAAGGTAGGCGCGCCGCAGCCGCAACCGCTCCAGCGCGGCTGCGCGTTGGTCGCGGCGGGCTTCGGCGAGCTGACGGCGGGCGTCGGCACTGAGGATTCGCTGATCGAGCATCAGCATCTCGGCGCGCAAGGCATCGTGTTGGGTCTCGAGTGCCCAGATGAGCGCTTGGCGAGCCTCATCCTGTCCATCGGGCCGAGGTGCCTCAAGTTCCTCCTCGATCTCGGCCAAGGCTTGCGGCACCTCGGATAGGCGTCGGCGCGCTGCGTTGAGCTGCTCTGCTTGGCTGCTGAGGGTCTCATTGAGTTTGCTCAGCTGGGCTTCGATCGAGGCGGCTTCGGCCTGCTCGCGTGCGAGCAGTTGCTCGATCTCGGCGACGCTGATCTGAGCCGGAAGATCGACCGGTGGCTCGGCTGGCTCGGTGCTGGCTGTGTCCGATGCGTTGAGTTCGGCGCGTAGGGCGGCCGCTTCCGCTGGGGCGGTTTCAAGCGCGTCCAGGTAGCCCTTGGTTTGCAGCTGAAAGCTGCTGAGCTGCTCGAGATTGTTGAGCGCGCTGCGGTAGCGCTCGGTGAGGTGTTTTTTGGCCTCTTCCGGCAGCTCCTCGTTCTTGGCCAGCTCGTCAAGCTTGGCTTCGATCTGCTCACGCGAGACCGATGGCTGGATGCTGATTGGCGATTCGGTTTGCGCCATCGCTGTGCCCGAGATGGCGCCGCTAAGCTGTAGGGCCAGCATGAGGAACGCCAGTATGCAGGCTGATCTGCCAATGGAAGCGCGCCTGTGCGGGTTCCGAAGAGGTTGCTGCTCCCGCTGATGGTTCTGCTGCTGCGCCTGCTGCTGGTTGCGGCCATGGCAACTCTGGGGATCGATCTGAGCATCAGGCATGGGCGTGCCAGCCCCGCCGGGGAGCACAGCATCAGGGCCCTTGCGAGGCCGAAGACCGAGGACTGATCCGCAAAGCACAAGAATCATGGAGTTGAAGGAGCCTGTGACTGTCGGCGCTGTGGGATCAGCGGCTTGATGTAGACCTGCGAGTTGCGTGCTGCGTTGTACTGCCGCCGCCGCTCCTCGGGGAGGTCGGCAATGCTGCCAGGTAAGAAACCGCGCTCGCGAAACCAGTGCGCGGTCTGCGTGGTGAGCACAAACAGTCGCTCGAGGCCCTGGATCCTGGCTTGCGCTTCCATGTGCAAGAGCAGACGGTCGCCACGCCCTTGGGCGCGATATGCTGGATGCACGGCGACGCAGGCGAGTTCGCCGCTCAGCGCTTGTGGAAAGGTCTCCAGCGAGGCGCAGGCGATGATGGTGCCATCGAGTTCGGTGACCTGAAACCGATCGATGATCAGCTCCAGGTCCTCGGGCGAGCGAGGTACGAGAATGCCCGCGCGCTCCATGGGTTCCAGCAGCCTTCGGATGCCGGGAATATCGGTGATCTGGGCGGCGCGCAGCCGCTCATAGGGCTCGCCGCTAATCAGGGTTCCGGCGCCATCGCGGGTAAACAGCTCGCGCAGCAATGCGGAGGGATCGTTGCGTCCAACGATGTGCACCCGGCTGATCCCTTGCTCGCAGGCCTCGGCGCCGGCGCGCAGTGCCTGAGCAAGGTCTTCACTCATCGCTTGGGCTTGGGCTAGGAGCCCCGGCACCTCGGCACCGAGCAGGTGCGAGCGGACTCCTTGCGGCCCCGCAACGGCGTCGGGACGGTCCATCAGACCGTCTCCCTCGACCAAAAAGATCAGCTTGTCGGCATTGAGCGCGATCGCCACGGCACGGGCAACATCGGCGGCGGTGAGATTGAAGACCTCGCCGGTCGGCGAGTAGCCGATCGGTGGAATCAGCGCGACCGCTGCTTGATCCAACCTTTGGGTGAGCGAGACCTGGTCGATGCGGCGCACGGTGCCGGTGTGTCGATAATCGACACCGTTGAGTACGCCAATCGGCCGTGCGAAGACGAAGTTGCCGGAGGCCACTGGAATGCGCACCCCGGCCATGGGTGAGTTGGCGAGGCCGAACGAGAGCAACGCCTCGATCTCGACCCGGGCTGCACCAGCGGCCTCCTTAACGCAGGCGAGGGCGACATCGTCGGTCACGCGCAGCCCGTTCACATACTGGAGTGCGGCGCCGCGCTCGGCGAGCCGGCGCTCGATCTGTGGTCGGGCGCCGTGGACCAAGACCAGCCGGATGCCAAGCCCGTGCAGCAGCGCGATGTCGTGCACCAGTTCCGGCAAGCGTGCATCGTCCAGTGCCTCGCCACCAAAGGCGATCACGAAGGTGCGGCCGCGATGGGCGTGAATGTAGGGCGTGCAGTGCCGAAACCAGTCGAGAAACGGGTCTTGCGTGGGCTGTTCGGGGTCAGCTGCAGGCGCTGCGGCAGGCGAACTGCCGGGACGCGCCTGGGTCGCCGCCAGATCAGGGGAGTGTGAGGCCATCGCGAATCGATATCCTTGGGGTCAGGCCCGCTTAGGAGAGGCCAAGCTTGCTCAGCCGATAGCGCAAAGAGCGGGGTGTCATGCCGAGGTGCTTCGCTGCTGCGGTCCGATTCCACCGAGTTGCGTCCAGAGCCTCGAGGATTGCGCGTCGTTCGATCTCATCGAGCTGGTCTTCGAGTGGCAGCCGATCGGAATCGGCCGGCCGCTCGGCCTCGGGCGGCTTGGGCGCGCCACGATGCGTTGGTAGCTGCAGATCCTCCGCGCTGAGTTGGGCGGTGTCGGCTAGCGCCGATGCGCGCTCAAGCAGGTTCTGCAGCTCTCGTACATTGCCCGGAAACGGGTACTCCGCTAGCTTACTGCATGCCGCTTCGCTCAGAAATTGTCTCGGTGTCCCGCTGGTTTCGGCGATCTGGGACAGGATGTGATCAGCGAGCAGCGGGATATCTTCCGGGCGGCTGCGAAGTGGCGGCATCAGCAACTCGATGACATCGATGCGGTAGAAGAGGTCCTGGCGAAACTGGCCGCGTTCGACCTCAGCCTCCAGATCGCAGTGGCTGGCGCTGATGATGCGAACGTCGACCCCGATCTCGGTCTCGCTGCCGACCGGTCGCACGCTCTTTTGCTGGATGGCGCGCAGCAGCTTAACCTGCATCGGCAGTGGCAGATCGGCAATCTCGTCCAGGAACAGGGTACCTCCGTGGGCGGCCTGAAACAGCCCGGCCTTGTCGCTGACGGCCCCGGTGAAGCTGCCTTTGCGATGGCCAAATAGCTCGCTCTCCATCAGGTCGGCCGGAATTGCACCGCAGTTGACAGGCACGAATGGGTGCTCCCGCCGCGGGCCTTGATGATGGATCAGCCGTGCTGCGAGTTCCTTGCCGGTCCCGCTCTCGCCGGTGATAAAGACCGGTGCTTGGTTGCGGGCCAGCTTTGCGATCAGCGCTCGCGTCTCGCGCAAGGGCGGCGAGTCGCCGATCAGTTCCTGCTGACCCGAATCCGCCTGTTCAGGCGTCGCCGAGGTCGGTGGCGCGCCTAGCTTGAGCGCGGCCCCGATCAGGTTGCGCAAGACCTTGAGGTCGACCGGTTTGGAGACGAAGTCGAAGGCTCCAGCCTTCATGGCTGCGACCGCGGAATCCATGCTCCCGTAGGCCGTTAACATAGCCACCGGTAGGTTTGGGTAGGCTCTGGCGATCAGTCGCACCAGGTCGATGCCATTGCCGTCGGGCAGACGCATGTCGGTGAGGCAAAGATCGAACGCTTGCTGCTCCAGGTGGTGTCTCGCCTCGGCGAGGGTTTGCGCGCGCTGCGTGCCAACGCCCATCCGCGCGCAGGTGATGGTAACCAGCTCGAGGATGTCCGGTTCGTCGTCGACGATAAGGAGATGGGCCTTGCTCATGATTCTGCTGATTGGCCGATCAGCGCCTAGCCGATCAGCTCCCAAAAATTAGGCTGAAGCAGCTGCCGCCTTGCGGCCGATCACTATACTCCAGCCGAGCTCCGATGGCCTCCGCCAGCGCTTGGGCCGCGTACAGACCCAGTCCGGTGCCACCTGCCGAGGTGGTGAAGAAGGGCTCGAAAATGGACTGGCGTTGGTCCGCGTTAATGCCGGGTCCCTGGTCGCAGAGGCGCATCGCGACGGTCTCGGTTCGAGCCTCAAGCTCGAGCGTCCAGCGCATTCGGCAGCGTCCCTGTGGGTCTTTGCCATGCTCTCTCGCGTTGTCGCAGAGATTGTTCAGGATTTGGCGCAGATGGCGCGGATCGGCGTCGACCCAGCATGCCTGCTTAGGCAGGTTCAATGCTAACTCCTGATGGGAGAGATGGTGATGCTCGCGGTATTCCTCACAAGCTTCTTCAAGCCAGCTGTTGAGCGCAACGCGGCACAGCTCGGCGCAGTGCCGATGGGATAGCTCGAGCACACTGTTGACGATCTCGTCCAAGCGTTGGGCGTTGCGCCGGATGATTGTCAAGAGTTTCTGGTCTTCTGGACCGAGTTCGGTCGATTCAGCCAGCAACTGGCTCGCATGCGTCACGGCTGAGAGCGGATTGCGGATGTTGTGGGCCACGCTGGCCGAGAGCCGCCCAAGCGAGGCCAGATTGACCTCTTGGGCCTGGCGCAGCAGTTCTTGCTCGTCGCGCAGATAGATCAAGGCGCCATTGGCTCGGTTCGTGCCCAGTAGCTGGAGCGTCGGGCGCAGGTCGCGATGATTGAGGTGCAGGGTCTGTCCATGGGCGGGCCCGCCGGCGAGGCTGCGCTCGAACCAGTCAAGCAGCGCAGGTGACGCGCGCCCGAGTTCGACCCCGTGCCGGGCCCGGGTATCGGGAAGAATCCGATGCGCAGCGGCATTCAGCATACGGATGCGGCGCTCTCCATCGATCACCAGCACACCAGTGCTGAGCTGCTGGATGACAAAATCGTTGAGCTTGGAGAGGTCGGCGATATCTAACTGGCGCCGCGCGGCGAGTAACTCGCTCGCGCGCAGGCGCCGCCAGAGCTGATGTGCCAGTGCGGCCAGCGAGAAGTAGACGAGTCCGAGCAGTCCGGCCTCGAGATAGCTGCCACGATAGCTCTCGAGGTAGAGGTCGGCGTAGAGCTGTTGGCTGATCACCCCGAGCGAGGCGAGGGCGGCGAAGAGCAGAGACTGTCGGCCCTCGAGCAGTATCGCCCCCCAGACCACGGCGACGGCCGGCAAGAGTCCGAAGCCCGCCGCGACTCCGCCGCTGAGATGGATCACCAGGATGGCGACGGCGATGTCGAGATAGATGGCCAGCTGGACCTGCTGATCGCGTCGCGGCCAGCGTGCGATGATCATGAGTCCGCTCAGCAGAATCAAAGTGGTCTGCAGTAGCAGCAATCGGCGTGCGCCCCCGGCATCGGCGACCCTTGGCAGCCAGCTTGTGGTATCCGCTAGCGATAGGATCAACAGCAAGACCAGAACCAACACTAGCCGCGACAGGAACAGCCAGGACAAGCTATCGCGGCCATCGAAGCCGGATCTTGGGGTCGTGCGTCGCTCTATGTCCTGTCGGTGTCTGGTCGATGCTCGGCTAAAGCGAAAGGGCATGGGATTGCTCGTTGTGGATCGCGTTGATCGGTCTTCGGGGACGAAGCACTTGGTCGTGGCTCGCGAATCCCGCAGAATACGCGATCATCCCGCGGGCCAGCGTCCGCCTGTGCCGGCGGTATTGCGTGCGCTCGAGTACTGCTCAGTGCCTTATGCCTGCGATTCGATTGAGTGACGATGAACCTTCACGAGTACCAAGCCAAAGCGCTGTTCGCCCAATTTGGCATCCCTGTGCCGGAGGCGAGCGTCGTCGAGACGCTCAACGAGGTGCGTGCCGCCTCAACCGCGTGCGGTCTGCCTGCGGTGTTAAAGGCACAAGTGCATGCCGGTGGCCGCGGCAAGGCGGGCGGTGTCAAGCGCTGCGGATCGGTCGCTGAGCTTGAGGCTGCTGCCGCGACACTGCTTGGCAGCCATTTGGTGACGGCGCAGACAAGGCCAGAGGGGCTGCCGGTATCACGACTGCTATTGGAGTCGCCGGTCGAGGTTGAGCGCGAACTCTATTTGGCCTTGTTGGTAGACCGGACCGCCGAGCGCATCGTGGTCATGGCCTCAGCGGCCGGCGGTATGGACATTGAGCAGGTCGCGGCCAGCAACCCGGATGCGATTCTGGTCTCGCGCGTCGAGCCCGCGCTTGGGCTGCGGCCCTGGCAGAGCCGGCAAATCGGGCTGTTCTTTGGCCTCGCGCCTGCTCAGCAAGCGGCCTTGAACGGGCTTTTGGCCGATCTTTATCGGCTGTTCACCGAGTGCGACGCCAGCCTGGTGGAGATCAACCCGTTGGTGGTCACGGCTGGCGGCGACCTGATCGCACTGGACGCGAAGCTTGAACTCGACGACAACGCGCTGTTCCGGCATCCGGCACTCGCGGCGCTGCATGACCCGAGCCAAGAAGACGCCCGCGAGGTCGCGGCCCGGGCCGAAGGGCTCAATTACATCAGCCTGGATGGTGACATCGGCTGTATGGTCAATGGTGCCGGACTGGCGATGGCGACCATGGATCTGATCGCCTTGCATGGTGGCGAGCCGGCCAACTTCTTGGACGTCGGCGGTGGTGCCACCGCCGACCGCGTTGCCCGGGCCTTTAAGTTGATCCTCAGTGATGAGAAGGTCGCTGCTGTGCTGGTCAACATCTTCGGCGGTATCGTGCGCTGTGATCTGATTGCAGAGGGTATCCTCGATGCGGTCAAGGAGGTCGGCGTGAATGTGCCGGTGGTGGTGCGCCTAGAGGGCACCAATGCGGAGCTTGGGCTGCAGCGGCTTGCGCAGAGCGGGCTTGCAATCGAGACCGCAGCAACCTTGGTGGATGCGGCGAACAAGGTGGTCTATGCAGCGGCTGCGACCCGGGCCCGCCAGCAATCCCAGATCGATGGTCTGGCGCCAGAACAGGCGCGGGCCAGTGCCGGAGACAAGCCATGAGTGTGTTGGTCGATGCGTCGACGCGCGTGATCTGTCAAGGATTTACTGGTCGTCAAGGCAGCTTCCACAGCGAGCAGGCGATCGCCTATGGCACGCGCATGGTGGGCGGCGTCACGCCGGGCAAGGGCGGCCAACGGCATCTTGGGCTACCGGTGTTTGATACGGTGCACGCTGCCGTTCGCGAGACCGCGGCCGATGCGACGATGATCTATGTGCCTGCGGCCTATGCGGCTGACGCCATCCTCGAGGCGGCCGATGCCGGTGTGCGTGTGATCGTCTGCATCACCGAGGGCATTCCGGTTTTGGATATGCTCAAGGTAAAAGCAGCCTTGGCACGCAGCGAGGCAGTGCTGATCGGGCCGAACTGCCCGGGGATCATCACGCCGGATGCCTGTAAGATCGGGATTATGCCCGGTGCTATCCACACGCCTGGGCGGGTCGGTATCGTGTCGCGCTCTGGTACGCTCACCTACGAGGCGGTTGAGCAAACCTCAGCCGAGGGTCTGGGCCAGAGTACCTGCATCGGCATTGGCGGCGATCCGGTTCAAGGCCTCAACTTTGTTGATTGCCTGGCGCTGTTCGAGAACGATCCAGACACCGATGCGGTGCTGATGGTCGGTGAGATTGGCGGTGGTGCTGAGGAGGCCGCCGCAGACTTCGTGCAGCGGCGGATGACCAAGCCGGTCATCGCCTATATCGCAGGGGTGACTGCGCCACCTGGTAAGCGGATGGGACATGCTGGCGCCATCGTTAGTGGCGGCGGCGGGACCGCGGAGGCAAAGTACGCGGCATTACAGGCCGCTGGTGTTCGGATTGTGCGCTCGCCGGCGCAACTTGGGCGCAGTGTTTCCGAGCAGCTCCAGCGCTAATGTGATTTTGGCCTCATGGCAACAGACAGCGGCGTAATCCACGCAAGGACTTGTCACCTCCTGAGAGCCTTGCGTGATCCGGGATGGTCAATCCCCGGATAGACTCTTATACTCACCCGAAAACCAGCCGAGAGGTTGAAAGGAGATTTGCATGAAAAAGGTCGAAGCCATCATCAAGCCGTTTAAGCTCGACGATGTTCGCGAGGCGCTGTCGCAAGCCGGGATCACCGGCATGACCGCGATTGAAGTCAAGGGCTTCGGCCGGCAGAAGGGTCACACCGAACTCTATCGCGGCGCCGAGTACGTGGTCGATTTCTTGCCGAAGGTCAAGGTCGAACTGGTGGTCGCTGACGACCAGCTCGATGTCTGCGTCGAGGCGATCACCAAGGCCGCTCGCACTGGCAAGATCGGTGACGGCAAGATCTTCGTTAGCCCGGTCGATCGCGTTGTGCGAATCCGCACCGGCGAGGAGAACGAAGCCGCGATCTGAGGCGAACGATCTGAGGCCTCATTGAGGCTGTTGCCGGCGCCCTTATTGGAATCCTAGGGCCTTGTCCGGGGCCATGGCCCCGATCGCTAACTCAGTTCTCGTCCAGGCTCAGATAATCCCAGACGCGCCGGGCTAGGCTGACCTCGCCAGGCGCTGGCTCGTCATCGATAAAGCGTCCCGCTTCTCGGTTCATGACCAGCACGCGGCGTGTGTCTGCGGCGAGATCTTCCTCTCCGAGCCGCTGGTAGCCCTCGATCATGACCTCCAGCGCATCCTCCACGGCGGTGGTCCGCTGGAAGCGCTCGATCACATGCTGAGCACGGCTAACCGCGGCGACATAGGCCCCTCGCTCCATGTAGTAGCGAGCAACGTGGAGTTCTCCTTCGGCCAGATTATTACGCAGGTGTAACATGCGCTGGCGCGCATCTGCGGCATATTTGCTGTCAGGGTAGAGGCGGACTAGTTCGGCGAAGTCGTTGAAGGCGTCCAGCGCCGAGCCGGGGTCGCGTTGGGCGGTATCGATGGGCACGAACCGATCCAGGAACCCAATGCTGCGGTTGTAGTTGACGATACCCTTGAGATAGTAGGCGTAGTCAACGAATGGGTTCTGCGGGTAGAGCTTGATGAACCGGTCCGCGGCGGCGATCGCCTGCTCGGGCTCGTCCGCCCTGTAATAGGTATAGGCAATGTCGAGTTGGCCTTGCATCGCGAAGCGGCCGAACGGATAGCGCGCCTCCAGCTTCTTGTAGAGTTCGATCGCGCGCTTGTAGTTGGCCGAGTCAAGCTCGCGTGCCGCTTTGCTGTAGAGTTCGTTGGCCGACCAGCCCTCGGTCTCGTCGAATTCTTTACCGAGGATGCCGCAGCCACTGAGTATGGCAACGGCGATCAGGGTCAACACTAGGGTTCGGATCATGGAAATGCCTACCGATTATCGCCGCGACTGTCGTCGGCGTCACAATCCCACCAGTATACTGAATCGTGGTGTCTGTCACAGAACCCGCCCTAGCCGCAAAGGCGCTCGAATTGGCTCGCGCTGACTCCGACGCCGCTCGGCTGAGCGCCGGTCGATTGAACATCGGTCGGCCTGATGCAGGGCGCCTTGAACAGGTCCGACACCAGGAAGTCGAGATGCAGCATCTGCGCTTGCAGCCAGAACACGCCGGACGTCGGATTGATCAGGTGCTCGCAGAGTTGCTGCCAGCGTTCTCGCGCAGCCGTCTGCAGGCCTGGATCGAGCAGGGTCGAGTATTGATCGACGGCCGCAAGCCACGGCCGAAGGATCGCGTACAGGGTGCTGAACAGGTACGGGTGGAGCCAAGGGTTGATGCGAGCGGCGAATGCCTGCCGCAGCCGATCCCGTTGCAGATCGTCTTCGAGGATGAGCATCTGATCGTGGTTGATAAACCGGCTGGTCTGGTCGTGCACCCGGCTGCGGGTCATCCGGACGGTACGCTTCAGAACGCCCTCCTACATTACGACGCGCGGCTCGGCGAGCTGCCGCGCTGCGGCATCGTCCATCGGTTGGATAAAGACACCACTGGCCTGATGGTGGTCGCGCGCAGTCTGCTCGCGCACCGGTCTCTGGTCGCGCAGCTCAAGACTCGCAGCGTCAAGCGGGATTACCGGGCCTTGGTGGCTGGAATGCCGAGGGCGAGCGGTCGTGTCGATGCGCCGATTGGTCGCCATCCGACGCGTCGCACAGCGATGGCGGTGGTGGCGGGCGGTCGGCCTGCGCTAAGCGATTATTCGGTCCTGGTGCGCTATCGGCGGCACAGCCTGCTCTCGGTCCAGTTGCAGACCGGCCGCACGCATCAGATT
Organism: uncultured Halochromatium sp.; assembly: GCA_964516305.1. GTDB lineage: Bacteria > Pseudomonadota > Gammaproteobacteria > Chromatiales > Chromatiaceae > Lamprobacter. Next base: position 27,531 of record CAZEZH010000018.1, read on the forward strand.
CGGGTCCACATGGCGCATCTTCGCCACCCGCTGGTCGGTGATCCGCTCTATGGTGGCGGTTCGCGCACAGCCGCTGATGAGGCGAGCCCCGCGCTGGCTGCGGCGCTGCGTACCTTTCCGCGTCAGGCGTTGCATGCCATCGGGCTTGGCCTGGCTCACCCAGCCAGCGGCGAGCCGATGCACTGGCAGGTGCCGATGGTGGCTGATCTGGCGGCGCTCTGCGCCCTCCTGCAACAGGATGCTGAAGCGATAGCCCAATGACGATGTTTCTCCAACCCGATTGGACCGCGCCTGCTGCGGTGCATGCGTTAAGTACGACGCGCCAATGTGGCGTCAGTACCGGTGTCTATGCCAGTTTGAACCTCGCTGATCATGTTGGCGATGATCCGGCTGCAGTTCGGCACAATCGCGCACTGCTTCGGGAGCAGGCTGGGCTACCGGTTGAGCCGACCTGGCTGAACCAGGTTCATGGCTGCGTTGTCTATGAACAGGGTACTGGGGCGCAAGCAGTAAGGGATGCTGACGCATCAGTTGCGTTTGGGCCAGGGAGGGTTTGCGCAGTCATGACAGCAGACTGTCTGCCTGTCTTGCTCTGTGATGAGGCCGGCACGGCGGTCGCGGCGGTGCACGCGGGCTGGCGCGGCTTAGCTGCCGGGGTTATCGAAATGACCGTGCAGCGCATGTGCCGTCCGGCCGTTCAGCTGCAGGCTTGGCTTGGCCCAGCCATTGGGCCGGCGCACTTCGAGGTTGGTGACGAGGTGCGAGCACGCTTCTGCGAGATCGATGCTGACGCGGTAGCGGCATTTCGGCGCAATGCCGCCGGTCGTTGGCTGGCCGATCTACCGATGCTCGCTCGACAAAGGCTTGCGGGATTGGGTGTGGCAGCGGTAAGCGGTGGCGGCGATTGCACCTTTGCGGACCCTGCTCGGTTCTTCTCGTACCGGCGCGATGGGGTCACCGGAAGGATGGCAAGCCTGATTTGGATTGATTGATCTCGACCGGCCCTGCCGCTACTCTGTTTTTAACAAGACCATTGTCTCGATAAACGCCAGATCATGAGTATAAGACGCGTTCACATCGCTATCGCCCCGGGCTCGACCCTGGGCCGCCGGACCCTTCGCTCGCGCGGACTTGCCCTCTGCGGGCGCTTGTCCGTTGCGCTCCTGGTCGCGCTCGTCGCCTTCGGTGCGGCTGCCAAGACCCAAGAGGTCGGTCTCGCCGAGCTATTCCCGGATGAGCGCCAAGCTCGCACCATGGTTGTCATCAACAAGGTGCTCGAGCGTTTTCACTATCGGGACTTCGAACTCAGCGACACCTTTGCTGGACAGGTCGTCGAGAACTATTTCACTGACCTCGATCCGGGGCGGCTGTTCTTCCTCGAACGCGACATGGAGCGCTTTGGACGCACCGCTGGTCGGCTTGACGACGATCTTGCGAAAGGCAAGATCGATACCGCGTTCGACATCTTTCGGGTCTACCGGATGCGGGTCGATGCGCGGATCGGTTATGCGCTGTCACTGCTGCAGAAGCCGTTCGACTTTTCCCGCAAGGAAAGTTACTTATTCAAGCGCGATGAGGCCGAATGGGCATCGAGCGAGGCGGAGTTGAACGAGGTCTGGCGCAAGCGGGTGAAGAACGACTACCTGCTGTTGAAACTGTCCGAGAAGACGGACGAAGAGATCCGCGAGCAGCTGCGTAAGCGCTACAAGGGCATCACCAGGCGCATCCATCAGTTCACGCCAGATGATGTCTATCAGGCCTTCGTGAACGCCTACACGCGCACGCTCGAGCCGCATACCAGCTACATGTCGCCGAGCACCTCGGAGAATTTCGACATCAGCATGCGACTCTCGCTCGAGGGGATCGGCGCGGTGCTGCGGGCAGATAACGAGTACACCGTGATTCAGCGGACGATTCCAGGTGGACCGGCTCGTCAGTCAGGTCAGATCCAGACCGGAGATCGGATCGTTGGTGTTGGTCAGGGCCTCGACGGCGAGATGGTCGACGTCGTCGGTTGGCGCCTGCAGGACGTGGTAGACAAGATCCGCGGCCCTAAGGGATCAGTCGTGCGGCTGCAGACGTTGCCGAAGTCGGAGGCTTCCGGTGGTCGGATGCGTGAGGTCTCGTTGGTACGTAACGAGATCAAGCTTGAAGACCAGGCGGCGCAGCAGTTTGTCATTGAGGGTCCGGAGAATGCCCCTGGGGTCCAGGTTGGGGTCATCGAGGTGCCGGCCTTCTACCGCGACTTCCGCGCTGAGTCGGCGGGCAATGGGGATTTCCGCAGCACCACCCGCGACGTCCGCGCGCTGATCAAGGATCTCAAGGCGAAAGATGTCGACGGGCTGATCATCGACCTGCGCGGCAACGGGGGTGGCTCGCTCACCGAGGCCTTGGAGCTGACCGGCCTATTCATCGAAGAAGGGCCTGTGGTTCAGGTCAAGGACTCGTTCGGCAAGGTCGAGGTCGAGGTCGACCCTGATCCGGCGATCGTCTATACCGGCCCCTTGGCGGTCCTGGTCGATCGCAACAGCGCCTCGGCGTCGGAGATCTTTGCAGGGGCGATCCAGGACTATGGGCGTGGCATCATTATCGGCGAACCAACCTTCGGCAAGGGCACGGTGCAGACCCTGATCGATCTCGATCGCTACGTCCCAGGTGATGATACGCAGCTAGGGCGGTTGCGTCTGACCATGGCTGAGTTCTATCGGATCAGTGGCGGTAGCACTCAGCTCAAGGGCGTCGAGCCCGATATCCGCTTTGAGCTTGGCCTGCAAGGCGTCGATCATGGCGAGCGCTCACTCGACAACGCACTGCCCTGGGGGCGGATTCAGCCGGCCAGGTTCGAGGCGAGAAGCGATCTTGACCTCGAAACCTTAAAGCAGCGCTCAGCGAAGCGGATCATCAAGGACGACGGATTCGGGATGCTCTTCTCGCAGGCCGAGGTCCTGAGCGAGATTGAAGCACAGGATCAGGTCTCGCTGAGTGAGCGTGAGCGACGGGCCGAGTCTGACCAGCGTGATCAGGTGCTGAAGGAGCAAAAGGCGGCTTTCCTAAGGGCACGCGGGATCGATCCGGTTGACGAAGACGCCGATGAGGTCGATGAAGAGGCCCTCGAGGAGCAGCAGGAGGTCATCGATCGCATCCTGACCCAGGAGGCAGCGCGCATCTTGGCTGACATCATCGTGCTGCAGGGGGCAGAGCAGCGTCCGCGTGCGGCGATGCGGGACTGATACGCTCGATGCCTGAACAACCTTTGACTGCCGAGTTGCCCGCTCGGCGGCTGCAGATCCTTGCCGACCCTGCGGTCCGTGCGCTAGTCGGCAAGGGATTGATGGGATTAGAGAAGGAGGCGCTGCGGGTCACGCCTGATGGGCGTGTGGCACCGACACCACATGCGCCAGCGTTAGGCTCGGCCCTAACCCATCCGTACATCACCACCGACTTTTCGGAGGCCCTGCTCGAGCTGGTGACACCGGCGCTCTCCGATCCGCAGGCCGTACTCGATTTCCTGCGTGATCTGCATCTGTTCGTCTATCGGCAGATTGGCGATGAGCGTCTGTGGGCGGCGAGTATGCCCTGCGTTATCGGTGGTGGCGCGGACATCCCGCTTGCGCGCTACGGTACCTCAAACGCGGCGCAAATGAAGACCGTCTACCGGCGCGGTCTCGGCAATCGCTATGGTCGGGTGATGCAGATCATCGCCGGGGTGCATTTCAATTTTTCTCTGCCGGACGGCTTCTGGTCCTTGGTTCAGCCGGAGCTGATCGGTGACGTCGAGCCTGCGTCCGTCTCTGGTGAGGGCTCTGATCAGGCTGCTGCGCTCAGGGTGCGCGATGCGAGCTACATGGGCATGGTGCGTAATCTGCAGCGCCTGGGTTGGCTGGTGCCTTATCTGTTCGGTGCCTCGCCCGCGGTCTGTAAAAGCTTTGTTAAGGATGCGAATGCGGATCTTGACGCCTTTGACGCCAAGACCCTCTATTATCCGTTCGCGACCTCGCTGCGGATGGGGGATATTGGTTATCAGAACCGGCAAGAGGAAGGCACCGGCCTCAAGGCCAATTACGATACGCTCGATGCCTATACGCGCAGCCTGACCTGGGCCATTCGGACCCCCTGTCCGCACTACGAGCCCATCGGCCTCAAGGTGAATGGACGTTGGGAGCAGCTCAACGACCATGTACTGCAGATCGAGAACGAGTACTACAGCACGGTGCGCCCCAAGCAGCTGACCGACTGGATGGAATTTCCAACCTTGGCACTGCGCCGCCGTGGCATTCGTTACGTCGAGCTGCGCTCGGTGGACGTCAATCTGTTCGAGCCGCTCGGCATCGGGCTTGAGCAGATGCGTTTCCTGTCGCTGTTCATGCTCTACTGCCTGTTGCTGCCGAGCCCGACCATCTCACCGCGTGAACGCCGCTGGATCGATGCCAATGAGGTGCTGGCCGCGCACCGTGGGCGCGAGCCGGGTCTACTGTTGCAGCGAGCCGATGGCGAGATCCGTCTGCGCGATTGGGGGCGGCAGGTGCTCAGCGCGATGGAGCCACTCGCGGCGCTGATGGATGACGAGGTTGGCGGCGCGATGACCGCCGCGCTGAAGGCGCAGCAGTTCAAGATGGTCGAGCCGGAGGCGACCCCCTCGGCGCGCGTGCTCGCTGAGATGCGCGCCAACGGCGAGGGATTTGCCGAGTTTGCGCGTCGCCTGAGCGAACAGCATCGCGAGGTTTTCAAGCACCTGGAGCTTGACCCAAACCGTGCAGCCCTGTTTCAGCGGCTCGCCGATGAATCACGCGACAAACAGGCGCAGATCGAGGCCGCTGACGACTGCGACTTCGATACCTTTCTGATGCGTTACTTCGCGCAGACTGAGGCTCAGCCTGTGGTCCTGCGCTCGCCGTTTGCGGCGGCTGTGTCCAATCGGGAGCCCGCCTAGCCGCGGCCGCCGCGGGAGGCCTGGCGCAGGACCCAGTCCATCGCGCGGCTTGGCAGCAAGCGGCGCAGGGTGCCGAGCAGATGGGTGGGAAAGGTCACGTAGTAGCGGGCTTTCGGGCGTGGGCTTTCAAGGGCATGCACCAGCTTGCGCAGCACCGCCTCGGGCGGCAACGTGAAGGGTTGCGCTGGCCCCTCCTTGCGCAGCCGCTCCTCCATCAGCCGATAGGTCTCCTGATGCGGGCTGTTGCTCGGGTCGATAAAGCGTTGATAGGCGCTAAAGGCGTTATCCCGAAAACGGCTCAGGATCGGACCGGGCTCGATCAGGACTATCTCGATGCCGCTGCCACGAAGTTCCAGGCGCAGGGTGTCGGTGAGGCCTTCGAGGGCGAATTTGCTCGCAACATAGGCGCCGCGGAAGGGCAGTGCCGCGAAGCCGAGCACCGAGCTATTCTGGATAATGCGTCCTTGGCCCTGGGCGCGCATCAGCGGGATCACTTGCCGGGTCAGATCGTGCCAGCCGAACAGGTTGGTCTCGAACTGTGCACGCAGCGTCTCGGGCGTCAGATCCTCAACCGCACCGGGCTGGCCATAAGCGCCGTTGTTGAACAGTGCATCAAGGCGCTGATCGGTCAGCATCAAGGCCTCTTGCAGCCCGGAGGCGATACTGACGGGGTCACTCAGGTCGAGCTGCACGGCTTGCAAGCCCTCGGCCCGCAGTCGCTCGACATCGGCCGCTTGCCGGGCGGACGCGACGACCTGCCAATCACGCTGTGCCAGCCCCTTCGCACAGGCGAGGCCGATGCCGCTCGAGCAGCCGGTGATCAGGATGCTGGGTTGATGGTCCATGACTGCTGGCTCCGCGGTGTCTGGAAAGGGTCGGCTGCGCATCTTGGCCGCTGTGGCCCTTATGGTATGTCAGATGGGACCGAGGTTGGGGCGATCTTTCGCATGTCATTGCCAGTCGCCGCCATCCTGGTCGTGATGATCCCCGCCTGGCCGTTAGGCAGCTTTGGGGCGCCTTCGAGGCCTGACAACTGCCGCTTCTTTCGATCTTTGAGTGGCGATTGTGAACAAGCGCATGCGTGTCACAGGCGGGTTAGGGATGAGGCCTGATCCCTGTTGGCCGCAGTGGCTGTCGGTTCCCGCGGCACCTGATTGGACGCTTGCTGCACCAGTTTGCAAGCCACGCGCTCGGCTGCTCAGGATGGTTGCCGATCACGGTCTCGCGCGAGCGCGACCTGTCGGTGCCGGGTCTGGCCAGGTGCCAGGCGTTTCCGGCTTGGCGGCGTCAGCGGAGGTTGGGTTACTGCGGTGCATGGAGTTGGGGCAGCAACTCGCGCCACGAGTCGATCAGTCCAGTGTCTCAAATGGCGTCTGGCACGGGATGCACCATGAGTGCGTCGCTCGGTTCCAAGAAGATAGGGGTTTGCCCGATAGATGCGGCTTGGGGAGTCTGTCGCTGCTCGATCTCGGGCGCCATGATGCTGCTAGGGTCGAACCTGCTGCGCAGCGTTTTGATCTCGGGCCAGGCACGCTCGATAGCCGCCGAAGCGCGGCGATGGACGCTCACCAGCTGGACTTGGCGCTTAGCGCCGGGAGGCACGCGGTTGAGCGCGCCAAGCTGGATGGCGTTGCCTTGATCTGGGCTCAAGGGCAAGGCGCGGGTGCGATCACCACCAACCAGGTCTGGAGACAGCGATTCCGGCAATGGCCGCAGGCGTTCATACCAGATGACCCCGCATCAACCTCGGCCTTCAACAAGGGGTTGCACAGGCATCGCAAGCGGTCTGAACCTTATCCCGGTACCGAGGCTAAAGGTGCTGATGCTGATCTCGCCTTAGAGCGGCATGCTATGGCGCTGTCTGACCCTTACGAGGCACTTCGCTGCCTAGGTGGTTTTGAGCATGCGGCATTGGTTGGGTCGGCGCTGGCGGCTGCCCAGCTTGGGCTGCGATGGCAGGCTGTTGGCGAGAGTGCCGATATCGCGATGCAGCTTGCGCTCTGCCTGAACCCGTCCGTCGAGCCTTGGCTGCGGGCTGAATCATGGTTGTCCTCGTGCGGTTGTGACAGCGGCAGATTAGGGGCTGATAGTTGTCTACAATAGCCGGCTTTGCTGGCCTTGATGGAGAAGTGAAACAGATTCATGGGCGCGATTATTCCAGTCATATCGCAAGAGTTGGGTTGTCATCCGCGGCAGGTGCAGGCTGCCGTGGATCTGCTCGACGATGGGGCTACGGTGCCATTCATTGCTCGTTATCGTAAGGAGGCGACCGGTGGGCTCGACGACATTCAATTGCGCCACTTGGCGCAGCGCTTGGTCTATCTACGCGAACTCGAGGAACGCCGCGCAGCCGTGCTGGCCAGCATCGACGAGCAGGGCAAGCTGAGTGAAGAGTTGCGCACTGAGATCGAGGCCGCCGAGACCAAGCAGCGGCTTGAGGATCTGTATCTGCCGTTCAAGCCGAAGCGTCGGACCAAGGCGCAGATCGCGCGCGAGGCTGGCTTGGAGCCGCTGGCGGACGCGCTGCTCGCAGACCGGGCGCAGACCCCAGAGGCTCAGGCCGCGGCCTATGTCGACACTGGCAAAGGGGTGGCCGATGTTGCGGCGGCGCTGGAAGGGGCGCGTCAGATCCTGATGGAACGCTTCGCCGAGGACGCCGAGCTGGCCGGTCAGTTGCGCGAGCGGTTGTGGGAGGTTGGCATTCTGGTGTCGCGTGTGATCGAGGGCAAACAGGCTGAAGGTGCCAAGTTCTCCGATTACTTCGACTACGCCGAGTCGATCGCCAAGGTACCCTCGCATCGGGCGCTGGCGCTGTTCCGGGGCCGCAATCAGGGCATCTTGGCGTTGGAGCTGTTGGCCGGCGAGGGCGAGGACCCAGACGCCGTCTTTCGCGGCCGGATTGCACAGCGCTTTGGTATCCGTGATCAAGGTCAGCCGGGCGATGCTTGGCTGATCGAGACGGTTCGCAAGACTTGGCGCATCAAGCTGATGACACGCCTTGATCTGGACCTCAAGCATCGGCTGCTTGAGGCGGCGGAGACGGAGGCGATCCGGGTCTTCGCGAAGAATCTAAAGGCGCTGTTGTTGGCTGCACCGGCCGGTCGATTGCCTACGATTGGGCTCGATCCGGGGTTGCGCACCGGGATTAAGGTCGCGGTCGTGGATGCGACAGGCCGCGTGGTTGACACCGACACCCTCTATCCGCATGCGCCGAGGAACCAATGGGATGCCTCAATCGCGGCGCTGGCCAAGCTGGCTGCGACCCATGGCGCCAAGCTGCTCAGTATCGGCAACGGCACCGCTTCGCGCGAGACCGATAAACTGGCGCGCGAGCTGATCCGCCGTCATCCGGAACTGGGTCTGCAGTCGCTGGTGGTGAGCGAGGCGGGCGCATCGGTGTATTCGGCATCGGAGTACGCATCACGCGAGCTGCCGGAGATGGATGTGTCGCTGCGCGGAGCGGTGTCGATCGCGCGTCGGCTGCAGGACCCGCTCGCCGAGTTGGTCAAGATCGAGCCAAAAGCGATCGGCGTTGGTCAGTATCAGCACGATGTGAATCAGGGCGGGCTGTCGCGCACACTCGATGCGGTGGTCGAGGATTGCGTGAACGCGGTGGGTGTGGACCTGAACACAGCCTCGGCGCCGTTATTGGCTCAAGTCTCGGGGCTGACCTCGGCGCTGGCCGAGAATGTGGTGCGCTTTCGCGAGGAGCAGGGGGCCTTTCGCAGTCGTGCACAGTTGAAGAAGGTGCCACGACTGGGCGAGAAGACCTTTCAGCAGTGCGCGGGCTTCTTGCGCATCAGCGATGGCGATGAGCCGCTGGATGGCTCGGCGGTGCATCCGGAGGCCTATCCGGTGGTGAGGCGAATTCTGAAGGAGGTGGGACGGGATATTCGGGCCTTGATCGGTGATCGCGTGGCCTTGAGTGGACTGCAGCCGGCGCGGTTTGCCGATGAGCGTTTCGGCGAGCCGACGGTGCGCGACATCATCGCTGAGTTGGAGAAGCCGGGGCGCGATCCGCGGCCGGAGTTCAAGGCGGCGAGCTTCATGGAGGGGGTCGAGACGCTGTCTGATCTACGACCGGGGATGGTGCTGGAGGGCACGGTGACCAATGTGACCAATTTCGGCGCCTTCGTCGATGTCGGCGTGCATCAGGATGGGTTGGTGCATATCTCGCGCTTGGCGGATCGTTTTGTGAAAGACCCCTATGAGGTGGTCAGCACTGGGCAGTTGGTGAAGGTGAAGGTGTTGGAGGTGGATCTGCCGCGCAAGCGGGTGTCGCTGAGTATGCGGTTGGATGATGCGCCGGAGGGGGAAGGTCAGGGCGGTGCTGGACGTGCGGATGCCAGTTCTGGAGTCGGTGCTGGGCGTACGGGCGGTGGTCAGCGGGGTGCGGCCGAGGCTGGTCGACGTGGTGCTGGCGGTTCGGGGCGGTCAGGCTCAAAGTCGAAGTCTGGCAGCGAGGAGTCGGCGTTGGCTGATGGTGCGATGGCGGAGGCCTTTGCTAAGGCTCGACGGAGGTGACTGGCGGCTGGTAACTGGTTTTGGCTCGTCGCTCGTGCCGGCATCGGGAAGCTCCCGTCGGGGGACGCCGTGAATCCGTCCTTGGAGGCTCGACGATCGCCGTCCGGGCGATCGACGCCCCCGACGGGCGCCACCCGATACCGGCGCCTCTGGCCTTGTCGTTGTCGGTTTTGCCCGTGAGCCTGTGTCTAGCTCTGCAGTTCTAATGCGGGCGTTATCGCTGCCGGGCTTGGCCTTTGGTGCGCTTGTTTGCTCGACCGGGTTTCCCCGACGTTTTCGTCGAGGTTTGGCTTGGCGCGAGGTGGGATCGCTTCAGCGCACGAGCATGATCAGCACGATGACGAGGCCGACTACGGCGGCGAGCGGCAGGATAGCGGCTTGCCAGTCGCCTTTCTCGGCCTTCGGTCCGTTCTCTTGCCAGGCCTTGTAGGTCGGCCAGAGGAAGAACAGCATCATGATTAGGACGCCGGCGGCGGCGATCTTGAGGAACAGGTCCATAGGGCCTCCGTGAGTGAAAGACTTACTAACAAAAACCCCGGCCGGAGCCGGGGTCGTGTTAGCCAAAATGGCTACCAGTGATCAAATTGACGACCAGCTGACTTAGTCATCGCCCATGATGCCCAGGATCTGGAGCAGGCTGATGAAGATGTTGAAGATGGCGAGGTAGATGCCGTAGGTCGCCATGATGTAGTTGGTCTCGGCGCCGCTCTTGATGCGGCTGGTGTCGAACAGGATAAAGCCGCTCATCAGCAGGATGATCGCTGCTGATACTGCCAGT
>CAZEZH010000019.1:0-37739 GCA_964516305.1 uncultured Halochromatium sp.
CATTGGCATTGGCATTGCCTCTGGCACCGGCATCAGCACCGGCAATTCGGCTGGTATGGCTACTGCCACGGCCATCGCCTCCGCCATTGACTCCGCCATTGACTCTGCCAATGCCTTCCCCACCGTCATTGCCATCTTGCTTGCCGGCGGCCTCTTCAGGATCTTCAACGCCAGCGCCGCCAACCCCGCCAGCGCCTCCAACACCTGCTTCAGCCAATAACGCCCTCGCCGCCGTTCGATCCTGCCGATAGGGTTGCAGCATCGGGTCATAGGCCCAGTCGAACGCCGCTGGCACCGCGCCGACCGCCGGTGTCGCAGTGTCGCGCAATACCTCTTCGGTGAGCACTCGCGCATCGATCGCCAGATTGACCGCGCGCCGCACCCGCACATCGCTGAGCGGTCCATCGCGGGTATTCAGGATCAGGAACCAGAGATGCGGACCCGTGGCCTCCAGCACTTGGAAACCAGCGCGCTGGCGAAAGGCAGCCACGTTGTCCGGCGAGAGTTCCAGCGCCAGGTCAACCCCGCCCGCCAGCAGTTCGGCGACCCGGGTCATCGGATCGGTGATCGGGCGAAAGATGAGCGTTCGCACCAAGGCGCGACTCGAGTCACAATTCAGCTCGGCTACCGGTTGCGCCTGTGCCTCGCCAAGCGGCGGTCCTTGTTGCGTGCCCGCTTGCTTGAACGGTGGCTTATCCGTTTTGATCGTTTGCTCGTTTGCTTGCTGGCAGGGTTGCTGAGCCATCGGCTGATCCCCAGACACGCCGGCCAAACACTCCTCAAGCAAGCCCCTGTTTCTCCCCAAGTGGTCATCGGCGTAGCGCTCCAACCGAACCCGCTCACCTGGGCGCCAGTCGACAAAACGAAACGGCCCGGTACCGCTCGGATGCCGCCCCACCTCATCGCCCCAGCGCTTGACCGACGCCGGCGACAGGATCAGCCCGGCTGGATAGGCCAGATTCGACAGAAAGGGCGCGAAGGGCTCATCCAGTCGAAACCGCACCCGCAACGGGTCAAGCACCTCGATTGACTCAACCGCGTCGAAGAAGAACGCCAGTGGAAAGGGGCCGGTATCGTAATAGGGATGCTCAGGGTTCAGCATGCGCTCGAAGTTGAACCGCACCGCCTCGGCATCGAAGCGCGAGCCATCATGGAAACGCACCCCGTCCCTGAGCTTGAAGGTATAAACGCGGCCATCCTCGGAGACCTGCCAAGACTCGGCCAGCCCTGGGGCCGGCTCCAGGGTCCCGGGTCGATAGCGCACCAGACCCTCGAAGACGTTGACGAGGATGCGAAAATCATTCAGCGCTGTAGTCACCTGCGGGTCCAGCGAGCGCGGCTCGGCGACCTGCGCCACCACCAGCGTGTCCGTAGGCGGTCGCGCCCGCTCGCAGCCGGTGGCGATCAGCATCAGGCCCACCATGACCGCAGCAACAAAGAGGCCGCCAGTTGCCGGCCAGCAAGGAATCCGTCGCCGCCAACCACTCACTGCAGACCGACTCGCTGCCCCGTTCATCAAACCGCCTTTTGCATCCGCCCAAGCGCGAGGTCCGCGCGCGGCAGCGATCGACGACGAGCGTATCGACTCACCGCTCGACAAGCGACTCGGTCCTTAGAGATTGGTCACGCCCTCGGCGCGCCCGAGAACCTCGATGCCCAAGCGCTCCGCCACCGGCCGTACCTCCGGCCCGACCATCGGTGAGATCAAGCGCTTTTGGCTGCCCTCGCGGCCATGGCGGCGCTGGTAGTACCAGACCTTGCGATCAAAGGTGTAGATATCCGATTTGGTCATGGACGAAAGTGCTGACACAATTTCCCGCGAAAAAACGGATGAGACGATGCCACAGGAAGGATTCGCAACCTCCGCTCACCAGTCCACCCAGCCCGAAGACGACTTCACTAGCATTTTTGCCGAACTGTTTAGGCTAGAAAAGGCGCAGCCACAACGCCATCGATAAAGCCCCTAAGCAGATCTGGCCATGAGTATGTAGCCGGAAACGTTTTCGCAATGGCGGTGGTAGGCTAAGTCCATAACCGTATTAGGGGCATGTCGGCGTTAGCGCAGCAGGTACTCGGGACGCAGGCCCCATTGCGAGGGGTCCTCTGCGTCGACAATGTGGTCAGGGTCCTGACCGCAGGCATTAGGGCATGAAAGGTCAATATCTTGAGGCTGCAAGCGTCGGTGGGCCTTGGTATCGAAGATCAGCCGGACAATAGGCTTCAAGAAGTGCTCACGCCCGGTCTCGACCACCACGGCTAAACGCTGGCTCTCGAGCCTCACCAGGGTCCCTATCGGGTAGATGCCGACACAACGAATAAACTGTTGCACCAAGACTCGATCAAACTGCTGCGGGCTCCACTGCAAGAGGTGGCGAAGAGCCTCGTGTGGGGACATCGCGCTGTGATACACCCGCTGCGTCGTCAGTGCGTCATAGACATCGATAATGGACGCCATCTGCCCGTAGCGCGTAATCATCGACCCTGTCTTTGCCTCTGGATATCCGCTTCCGTCGATGCGTTCATGATGCTCGGCAATCACATCAAGGGCTGTCGCGGAGATGTCTGTGGTCTCCGCCAAGATTGCGTGTCCCTGGATGACGTGCCCGCGAATGATCTCGAACTCCGCATCGGTCAGTTTGCCAGGTTTATTGAGGATGGATTCAGGAATCCGGCACTTGCCGACATCATGCAGGAGCGCGCCTAACCCAACCTCCTCGATCACCGCCCGCTCCAGCCCAAGGCAGCGCGCAAAGGCAATCATCAGCACGCTGACATGGACTGAGTGTTCGAAGGTGTAGTGGTCGACAGAACGGATGCGGCTGAGTCCGAGCAGGGCATCCTGATTTCGGACAACCGAGGCAACCAGGCGGGAGATGATTTCCCGAGCGGGATGGAGATTGACCTGGCGGCCAAGACGAGCATCGTCCATCAGCTGTTCGGCAACCTGCCTAGCCTCGCGAAGAATCTTTCGGGCACGAGCGCGCTCTTCGGCAAGCGTTGTCGGGTGAAATTCCGGCGGCTGATGCCGAGCAACAGCATCGAACGCTGGCTTCAGACTCTGCGCCGCCGCACTCGCGCTTGGTGCGCTTGGGACGTCGAGACCCAGACCCGTGTCGATTTCCACCTCTGACACGCCAAGCTCGCGGACGCGCCTGATTTGTTCGTCATCTTCTAGCCGGAAACGGCTGCGCAAAAAAGGATGGTCGATCCAGTCGCGGTTCAGGCTGTGTACATACATGCCCCGGCGAAGCTGCTCGACTGGAATACTTTTGATCAAGGCGCCTTGCTCCCTTTGCCTCAAGCTGAATGTCGAATAGCGGCACCCAAAGAGTGCCTCACCGACAGCGCCGTCCGGGTCAAATACCAACCCAGAATCGATTGACGGCTGTGTTCTTTATCGCGCAGTAGGGTCCCTCTGTCAACGTCCAAGGATCAACGACCCTTTGATCCCTTTGCCCTGCTTAGCCCTCACAATAAGCGCCGTCGCGGCAGGCTACCGAGGTAACGCGCGCCCGAGGATTCAAATGGTCAGGTCGACCTGTTGCGTGGTACCGACGCTGTCTTCGGTGCTCAGGTACAGACCAGTAGAGCGCACCGCGCCTAGGTCTGCGTTCTGTTGCCCCCTGAGCTCGAATGGAGTCGTAATACTGGCTGTGGAGACGGCTGCCACGCCTGCCTCCTCAAGCGTTAGGAGCTTACCGCTGCCGCCAGCCTCCGGCAGCCAGAGGTAGAGTTGGTTGGTCGCAGCATCGGCCGCATCGATCCAGCCGTTACCGTCGTCATCGATGGCATCGAGTTCAGCGTAGCCATCACCGCTGAGTGCGCCGAACAGTTCCGAGCCGTTGTTGACCTCTCCATCGCCGTTTCTATCGAAGACCAGGAAGCCAGACCCATTGGCCAACAGGGGCAGCGCCTCTAACTCACCGTCAACATTGAGATCGAAGTCGAACCGTTGGTCGCGCAACTGCGCAGAAGTACCGGAGAAATTGATCACAATGGGGTCTTCGCGCTGGGCCGCTGGCCCCATCTGGATCTCCAAATGGCTTTCTTCGCGATAAGAGCGCTGCATGCCCAGTTCGACTGCGAAGCGGATGTTCTTGCCATCCCCGGTGCGGATTACGCCTTCGGCGGAAAACTGCGTTGACTCATGCTCCTCGAGGCGATGAGTGCGTTCGTAGTGGAGTGAGAAGGCGGGCCGCTGTCCGGGCGCGGCGACCGAGTTGGCACGAGGCTCAGCAGCGTTGGATTCCATCGCTTTGCCGGACTCGCACTGATCGGGCCGGCAGTCCTTGCTCTCGATAAGGCGTATCCGCTTCCCGGTGAGATACTCCACCAGCGCGATCAGCAATTGGTTGCCTGGATCGTTTCGGGCCTCCTCTGCCGCGGACTCAATCGCGTCGGCTGTTGTATCGCCCTTTTGGCCAGCATTTCCCATCTCGCCGGAGGCACGCTCAGCCGCCGCAAGCGCCCGCCCCTGCCCGGAGAGCACAACAGCCACCGCACTCGCATTAGGGCTTGGCCCATGACGATTTTGTCCGGCTTCGGCTGAATTGGTACGAGCGCGCCCGCTGATCTCAAGGCGTTCGGTCACGGTCTCGACCCGGCTGTAGCTATGCGTTGAAGCCAGGCTCAATTCGCTGCTGACGACGTTCATGATGACCTCGGTGCACTCAAAGAGAAAATCGATCTCTATTGAGCTATATCGGTCATCGGGCGCGGAAGTTTAGCGCTCGCGCTGCTCACTGCAAGCACGCAGCATGAGCCAGCGTGGCACTGGTCGTCTGAGTGATAGGTCAGGTCTCAGCGCCAACGCATCAATCGTTGAGCGAGACCATCTCGAGCGCGCGAGCAACCTTGCCCTCGCCCCAGGTCTTGCTTGGCTCACGCAGTTCCATGTGCAACGGCTGCGGGCAGGCAGCACTGGCGTGACCTTGATGATCTAAGCCAAGTAGCGCACCAGCTGCGCGTTGCGTCCAAGCATCTCGGCGAAGTGGCTGGTCATATTCTGCAGCATCGCCATGCGAACCCCATCGGGAAGCGCAGCGAAGGGGACCAGCAGGCAGACCATTTCAGTCTCAGCGGTGACATTGGCGGTGCGCTCCTGCCGTCCGCTGAGCAGACCGATCTCACCAAAGACAGTGCCCGGGCCGAGCGAGGTGAGGCGCAGGCGCTTGCCCTGCGCGGCAGCGGGCTCGACCCAGACCTCGGCCTCGCCCTCGAGCACAAAGTAGATACTGCGGGCCGGGTCGCCAACGCTAAAGATTGGCTCCTCCGGTTGGAAGCGCTGGGTCTCGCCAGCCGATTTGACCAGCGCCAACTCGGCATCGCTTAGGCTGGCACAGAGGTAGTGACCCTGCAGACCGGGAGCGGCGGCAACAGCGTCAGACAGACCAGCGACGTCCAGTAAACTGCTTTCGCACCATTCGAGCGCACGGTCGGTTTCATCGAAGGCGAGCCAATCCGGGGTCTGGGTTACCTGCACCACCTTCTGCAGATGACGCCGGAACGGATAGAGATGCTTGCTCTCGGTGAAGAAGAGACGCTTGCCGAGGGCTTGCGCTCGGGCACAGAGGTCGCCGAGCAGCTCGGCTGAGGCCTGGTCCAGATCGATCAAGCGTTTCAGATCGACGATCAGCGCATCGGCGGCGTCGAGTGCTTCGAGCATCTGCAGCGCGACCGATTCGGCGCTGCCGAACAGCAACTGCCCCTGTAGCTCCTGAACGCGGATGCGCTCGCCATGCGATTCTAGCCAGTGCTGCTGCGCATCACCCCGGCGTCGCCGCGAGGGGGCTTGACCGCAGTCGTAGCTGCGCCGCAACACCGAGGCCGAGGTGCCTTGCGCCACATTGAACATGTGCAGCCCGAAATCTTGCGAGATACGCTCGCAGGCACGGATACCGCGCACGCTGTTGCCCTTGTCCTCCAAGCGCGGCGAGAACACCCCGAGACCGAATTGCCCTGGAAGCACGGCCATGATACCGCCACCAACGCCACTCTTGGCCGGCATCCCAACGTTGTAGACCCAACTGCCCGAGAAATCATACATGCCGCAGGTGCTCATGATGCTCAGCACGCGATGCACCCAAGGTGATTTCAGCGCCACAACACCAGTGACCGGGTTCACACCGCCATTCGCAAGGCAGGCGCCCATCATCGCCAGATCCCGTGCCGTGACCAGCACCGAACACTGTTTAAAATATAGGTCGACCACCTCATCCGGCGAGCGGTCGAGGATGTCGTGGCCATAGAGCAGATGGGCGATCGCCCGATTGCGATGCCCGGTATCACGCTCGGAGTGGTAGACCGATTCCTCGATAGCTGGGGTATGTCCGCAATAGCGACCGAAGGCATCAAGCAGATGCTGCAGTGGATCGCAGCCCTCCTCATGCTTGAGCAACCCAGTGGTGGCGATGGCACCGGCGTTGATCATCGGGTTCAGCGGCCGCCCGGTTCCGGCCTCCAGGCTGATCGAGTTGAACGCCTCGCCGGAGGGCTCAACGCCGATCTTGCTCAGCACATCGCTCAGACCGCGATCCTCGAGCGCAAGTCCATAGCTCAAGGCCTTGGAGATCGACTGCACGGTGAAGGGCTGCTGGGAGTCCCCAACCTGATAGACATGGCCGTCCACCGTCACCAGCGCAATGCCGAGCCAAGCGGGGTCGGCACGCGTGAGTTCGGGGATGTAGCTCGCGACCTCACCATCGGTCAACGACAGAAGCTCAGCGTGCAGACGCTGGAGATAGTGCTGAACAGGTGAATGGGCGACCGCTTGACTCATAAGCGGTCCAGCCCTTTGAGAGTAGCCTGGAATGACTGCCACCATTTGCGACCGGGCAAGCCTAGCGACGCGCGATGCACGGAACACAGACCCATCGCGTTCAGCCGCGCCAGAATTGTGCCGTGGGCTTGAACCACGCACCAAAGTGGAGACATTTTCAAATCGTTTACCGGTGATGCCGAGCTAGCTGCTCGACCAAGCAGATATTGCACCAGCTATCACCGCCGGACCTACTGGCGGCCGTCGCTCACTTCGTCAACTGCTCCTCCAGCTGAACCTCATAGCGACGCTCAGGACCATCGAGTCTCCGAATGCTGCCAGTGCGCAACGGAAACTGCCCTACTGCGCGATCACGGAAGTACAGCTGCAGCGACTCATGGATCACCGGGAAGGCGATCTCCTCCCAAGGGATCTCGGACTCGCCCATCAGCTCAGTCTCGAGACTCTCGGCCCCCGGCCCAAACTCGGGCACGATCAGACGCGCCCGGAATAGCATGTAGACCTGATTGATGTGCGGCAGGTTAAACAGCGCATAGAGGGCACCGACCTCGACCCGTGCCTCCGCCTCTTCTAAGGTCTCGCGCGCCGCGCCCTCTTGCACCGTCTCGCCGTTCTCCATGAAGCCCGCCGGTAGGGTCCAAAGGCCGTAGCGGGGCTCGATGGCGCGCTTGCACAACAGCAGCTGATCTTCCCATTCCGGGATGCAGCCGACGACGATCTTGGGGTTTTGGTAGTGGATGGTGCCGCACTCGGCGCAGACATGCCGCGGCATGTTGTCGCCCTCTGGCACGGTGAAGGTGACGCCTGACCCACATTGACTGCAATATCGCATTCGTTTCGCTCTCAGATTTGCCTACCCGTATTCTACGCGCTGGCCGAACCGCGCTGGTCGCACCAACCCGGGCGCGGCCTGACCACAGAGTCATATCTTCAACTGCGTCGAGGCATTACCATTGGGACAGTTGAGGCGCGGTGCCAGCATTGAAGGCCCCGACTCCAGATCAGACTCCGGGCTCGCTCAGCCCCCCGACCCAGAAGGAAGATGCTGTTCATGGCTGCCACGCACTATCGCACCCAAGCCGGAGACTGGGGCCTCTTTGGCGCGACATTCGCCGAAAATGGCGTCAATTTCTGCTGTTTTTCGCGACATGCCACCAAGGTGGAGCTGTTGCTGTTTGAGCACGAAGACAGCCGCGAGCCGTTCCAGATCATTGAGCTGGACCCCAAGGTCAACCACACGTTCTTCTTTTGGCATGTGCTCGTCGAAGACCTGCCAGACGGTATCTGTTACGGCTGGCGCATCGACGGCCCCAGCGACACCCGCAACAGCGGCTGTCGCCACGATCCGGACAAGCTATTACTCGACCCCTGGTGCACCGCGGTGAGTGATCGGCTCTGGGATCGCGCCGCCGCCTGCCGTCCGGGCAGCAATCTCGCCACCGCGATGCGCTCGCTGCTGATCCGCGACGAGTACGACTGGGAAGGCGACCAGCATCTGCACGTACCACTCACTGAGGCCGTGATCTATGAGCTGCACGTCGGCGGCTTTAGCCGTCATCCTTCAGCGGACACCCAGCATCCAGGAACCTTCCGCGCCATCATCGAGAAGATCCCTTACCTGACCGGGCTCGGTATCACCCATGTCGAGCTGCTACCGATCATGGCCTTCGATCTACAGGACGTGCCACCGAAGACCGCAGAGATTGGCCTAGAAAACTTCTGGGGCTACAGCACGCACAGTTTCTTCGCACCCCATCCGCACTATGCCTGCGATCCGCGCCAGGCCCGCGATGAGTTCCGCGACATGGTCAAGGCGCTGCATCGCGCCGGCATTGGCGTCATCCTCGACGTGGTCTACAACCACACCGCAGAAGGCGGCGCCGAGGGTCCGACCATCAACTTTAAAGGCATGGGCAACGAGGTCTTCTACCACCTCGACTTCGATGACCGTAGCAAGTACCGCGACTACACCGGCTGCGGCAACACCGTGAACTGCAACCACCCACTGGTCACGCGCTTCCTGATTGACTCACTGCATTACTGGGCGCGCGACATGCACGTGGACGGCTTCCGCTTCGACCTCGCCAGCGCCATGGCCCGGGGCGAAGACGGCAATCCGCAGTATCATGCGCCAGTGCTCTGGTCGGTGGAGCTCTCGCCCGAGCTGGGCCGCGCGCACATCATTGCCGAAGCCTGGGACGCTGCCGGACTCTATCAGGTCGGCGATTTCCCCGGCTTCCGCTGGGCCGAGTGGAATGGTAATTATCGCGATGTGATGCGCGCCTTTGTGCGTGGTGATGGCGGACTGATCGGCGACGTCGCGACCCGAATCGCCGGCTCTAGCGACCTCTATCAGAGCCGCGGTCGTCGGCCGGCCAACTCAGTCAACCTGATCACCTGCCATGACGGCTTCACGCTGCATGACCTGGTCAGCTATGGCGAAAAGCACAATCAAGCCAATGGCGAGGATAACCGCGATGGCCATGATCACAATCTGAGCTGGAACGGCGGCGTTGAAGGCCCCACCGATGATCAGCAGATTCTGTCCCTGCGCCAACAACAGGCGCGCAACTTCATCGCCCTGCTGCTGCTCAGCCAAGGCGTGCCCATGTTGCTCGCCGGTGATGAGCTGCTGCGCACCAAGCAGGGCAACAACAACACCTACTGCCAGAACAACGAGCTGTCCTGGATCGACTGGCGATTCGCCGGTGATAACCGTGAAACGCTCGACTTTACCCGCGCGATGATCGCCTTTCGCCATCAGCATGCAACGCTGCGGCGTGATCGATTCCTTACCGGCCAGCCCGAGCACACTGGCGGTATCCCGGATATCCGTTGGCACGGGACCAAGCTCGATGCGCCGCTCTGGGGTGATTCGGATACCCGGGTGCTCGCCTTCACGCTGGCCGGCGTCGAGACCGACGAGCCACATCTGCATGTGATCATGAACATGTGGAAAGAGCCGATGGAATTCGCACTACCCCCGGTGCCGGGCCGACGCTGGTATGCGGCCATTGATACCGCGAAAGCGCCTTACAGCTGGCCAACCCACGATCAACAGCGCATCAACCGCGACAGCATCCGCGCTCAGGCCCGCAGCGTTTTGGTGCTGGAGGCACGCTGAAGCAACGCGCGCGTTGATACCGGTCTCCGTCTGTTGAACGCCCGCGCGGCAGAAGTCCACTGGCCGCGCAACCCCTTGCCAAACCTCGACAGAAACCACGACAGAGAGGATATGCCAGCATGCAACTCGGAATGATCGGCCTTGGGCGCATGGGCGCCAACATGGTGCAACGACTGATGCGCGCGGGCCATGACTGCGTCGTCTACGACACCGATCCAAACACCATCGCGGAACTTGAAAAAGAGGGCGCAACCGGCAGCACTGATATCGCCGACTTCTGCGCCAAGCTCAGCAAGCCGAGGGCGGCTTGGGTAATGGTGCCAGCCGCCGTAGTCGATAAGGTCATCGACCAACTCGAGCCGCATCTCGAGCCCGGCGACATGATCATCGACGGCGGCAACTCCTACTACAAAGACGACATCCGCCACGCCAAGCGCCTGCACGCCAAGGGCATCCAGTTCGTCGACTGCGGCACCAGCGGCGGCGTCTTCGGCCTAGAGCGCGGCTACTGCCTGATGATTGGTGGCGACAACGACGCCGTCAAACACTTGGACCCCGTCTTTGCAGCACTCGCACCTGGGGCCGGCGACATCGAGCGCACCACCGGCCGCAGCGGCGAACACGACCAGGCTGAGCTTGGCTATCTCCATTGCGGGCCGAACGGCGCCGGGCACTTCGTGAAGATGGTCCACAACGGCATCGAGTACGGCTTGATGGCCGCCTACGCCGAGGGGCTGAACATCCTCAAGCACGCCGGAGTCGGCCGTGCTGATCATCAGATCGATGCCGAGACCGCACCGCTCTCCGACCCAGAGTTCTACCAATACGAGATGGACCTGCCGCGCATCGCCGAGGTCTGGCGGCGTGGCTCGGTGGTCTCCTCCTGGCTGCTCGATCTCACCGCCAATGCCCTCTACGATGACCCCGAACTCAAGACCTTCGGCGGCCGCGTCTCGGATTCGGGCGAGGGCCGCTGGACCAGCATCGCCGCGATCGAGTCTGGCGCCCCGGCACCAGTGCTCACCACCGCACTCTACGAGCGCTTTAACTCGCAGGGCGAGGCCGAGTTTGCCAATCAGATCCTCTCGGCCATGCGCTTCCAGTTCGGTGGTCACCACGAGAAGCCGGAGGCCTGATGGAACCGCAAACCATGTCGTTGAACCACACCGGCTTCAACTCCGCCCCACCAGCCCCGCCGAACGTGATGATCATCTTCGGCGCCGGCGGTGATCTGACCAAGCGCAAGCTGATCCCCTCGCTCTACCACCTCTGGTCCGCTGCGCTGCTGCCAGAGAGCTTCGTCATGCTTGGCCTCGACCGTCTTGATCTCGACGACGCGAGCTTCCGCAACATGATGTCGGAGCATCTGCACGAGACCTCGGGCGAGGCGTTCAAGCCCGAGGTCTGGGCGCAGGTCGAAGAGCGCATCCACTACATGAAGATCGACATGCTCGAGGGCTCCGAGTACGAGCGTCTGTGTGAAAACCTGAGCCGCATCGATGCTGAGCGCGGTACCGAGGGCAACTATCTGTTCTATCTCGCCATTCCACCGAGCATGTTCGGGCCGGTGACAGATCATCTCGGCGAGGTTGGCCTGCTGCACGAGACCGAGGACGACTGGCGACGGGTCATCATCGAGAAGCCATTCGGGCGCGATCTCGACTCCGCGATTGCGCTCAATGCGGACCTGCACCGGAACATGGACGAGGATCAGGTCTATCGGATCGATCACTATCTGGGCAAGGAGACGGTCCAGAACATCATGGTGTTCCGCTTCGCCAACAGCTTCATCGAGCCGCTTTGGAACCGCAATCACATCGACCAAGTGCAGATCACCGTGGCCGAATCGGTGGGTGTCGAGCATCGCGGCGCCTACTATGAAGAAGCCGGTGCGCTTCGCGACATGATGCCGAACCACCTGCTGGTGCTGCTCGGCTTCCTCGCAATGGAGCCGCCGAACTCGTTCGGTGCCAAGGCGATCCGCGACGAGGTGAACAAGGTCCTGGATGCGATCCAACCGCTGTCGCCAGAACAGGTGCTGACCCATGCGGTCCGCGGCCAATACAGCGCCGGCACAATGCCAGACGGCGAGCAGGTGAAGGCCTACCGGACCTCGCCCGGGGTCAAGCCCAACTCGCACACCGAGACCTTCGCCGCACTCAAGCTGACCATGGATAACTGGCGCTGGGCTGGGGTGCCCTTCTATCTGCGCACCGGCAAGCGGCTCACCGCGCAGTACACCGAGGTGTCCATTCACTTCAAGAAGGCGCCCACCATCATGTTCCAAGATACCGACGTCGATGAGCTTGAGGCCGACATGTTGGTGCTGCGTATCCAGCCCAATGAAGGCATCCAGATGAGCTTCGGCGCCAAGGTGCCTGGCCCGACCATGAAGATCGGCACCGTCAACATGGACTTCTGTTACGAGGACTACTTCGGCAACAAGCCGGCCACCGGCTACGAGACCCTGATCTACGACTGCATGAAGGGCGATGCGACCCTGTTCAAGCATGCGGACACGGTCGAGAAAGGCTGGGAGATCGTACAGTCAGTCATCGACGTCTGGGCCGCGCTGCCACCACGCGAGTTCCCCA
The DNA here is from genome assembly GCA_964516305.1 of uncultured Halochromatium sp. Lineage (GTDB taxonomy): Bacteria > Pseudomonadota > Gammaproteobacteria > Chromatiales > Chromatiaceae > Lamprobacter. The sequence continues at coordinate 12,497 of CAZEZH010000019.1, forward strand.
ACTACGCGGCTGGCACCTGGGGGCCGCCTGCTGCTGGCGACATGATCAAGCGCGACAATCGGCAATGGCGGCGCATCGAGACGCCAAAGGCACATTCGCGTAGCTGAGCGAGCGCCGGGAGAGCGCTCTGATCTGGCTGGACACCGCCCCCACATCGAGCCTAAGGGCCGATGGGGGCGCCTGTTCTCAGGTTTCGCACCGGATGCTCTCCGTACGCACTTTCACACCAAGTCCCGTGATCGCTAACGTCCATAGTGAGTCGCCGCCCTGAGAGATGAGCCAGCCGTTCAGAGTAACAGGCCGTTCAAGCCGAACCCACTCGGGGCCTCAGCCCTGACCGCTGACCCACATCAATGCCGGCGGCTCATCGGCAACCAGTGTCTCAGGAACCAGCAGCATGCCAGCGTCGAAGCGCCAAGCAAGCACCACGCCGGAGCCGATGCTATCGCGCCGCGGCGGGCCGTGGCGGGTATTCAATTCCTCGATCAGCACCTGATGCCAGCGCCCGCGGTAGTCGATGCGCACCGCCTTGAGCTGGCCATCGTCCCAGAAAAGCTCGGCGCTCCGGGCCGGCACACCATTGAACGAGCCGATCTCAGCCGCGCAACGGCGGGTGCCGATAGCAAGCGGCTGGTCATTGCAGGCAAACTCGATGCGCGAGAATTGCGACAGCAACGCCGCTTCCTCGATCTCTGGGCGCAGGTTCGCAACCGCCAAATTGAATGGCTGATGGCCAAACAGATGCAGCAGAAAGAGATCACTGCGGCGCTTTCCATCCTCGGTGAGCACAAGCCAGATGAAAGGCCCAGCGACAACGCAGAGGGCCAGGATCAGCTTATAGGTCTTTGGCAGCTTCAGGTTCATGAATATCGCGCGAGAAACCCGCCCTCAGTGATGCGTCGTTAAACGCTCATAGGTGCCAATCAGGGTCGCCTGCTCGAGCACATGCCCACGCATCGCCCGCTCCAGATCAGCCTTGGTCGGACGCAACAGGCCCTGCAGCATGGTATCGAGCGCATAGATCTTATGGAAATAACGATGGCGTCCGATCGGCGGGCAAGGACCGCCATATGCAGTGCGCCGCCAGTCGTTGATGCCCTCCCCGATCACCGTCGCGAGCGTTGCCGGCTCGAAGGCCTCCGGCAGGCTACCGAGGGTCGGTGGCAGATTGTAGAGCACCCAATGCACATAGGTGCGCTGCGGTGCCGCCGGGTCGGGCGCGTCCGGATCATCAACGATCAGGGCTAGACTCAGGGTCCCCTCGGGCACGCCATCCCACTCCAGCGGCGGCGAGCGATCCTCACCATCACAGCTGTAAGGGATCGGGATTGACCCGCCCTCCGCGAACGCGCTAGATCGAATCGTCAAAGGCATGAGCACCTCTGTGCGGCTAAAGGGAACGGCAAAGGTTGGGGTTTGGCAGCTGCTGATTGTACAGCCTCTAGCCCTGAGGATCTGATGGCCGCGCAAGCGTGCAGAGACTCGAACAGTGCTGAGCCACCAGTATCCGGCGAACAGACCCACAACGCCAACTGGCTGCACGGTGGCTTCTCTGCCGCCCCAATGTGCGAAAATCACGCCGCCGCGCGGTTGGATGCCAGGTTGAGCAGGCACGCCAACGTCATGATTCGCCACGTCGATACCGCAAGGCCCTTTGAGACCATTGCTGAGCCCAGTGAGCGCAATGTTTACAAACGAACGCCTTGTGATCCTCGACGCCGATGGCACCACGATCGACGCCTTTCGTGCCATCGAGAAGACTTTTGCCCATCTCGGGATGGACATCGGCCCACTGTCGCGCTTTCAGAAGCGCCGAAATCTGTTCAAATACATCGGCGGTTTCAAGGAGATGCCGCAGAACCTCAGGCGCCAGATCGGCCCAGGGCGGCGGACCAAGCTGATCGAAACCCTCACCGAGGTCTACCGCGAAGAGGCCTGCATGTTCGACGGCATCGAGGCCTTGGTACATCGTCTCGCAGCCGCCGACGATGTGCGCGTTGGTATCGTCACGCGGAACATCACCAACGAGCCGTTGGTGACCCTGACCAAACTCTTCGATCGGCATGGCATCGAGCCGGATCTGCTGGATTTCCTCGTCCACTTGCCACTCAGCGAAGACAAGCTCGGCTACTTTAGGCAGACACGCGAGCGCTTCAGTATCAACCCGGCTTGCGCCTTCGCTTGCGGTGACGAGGCCAAAGATTATCGCGCCGCGGTCAATTCCGGCATGCATCCGTTCATGGTCTCCTACGGCTTCGAAGACTTTGACCGATTGCACCTGAAGCACGAGATACCCGCCGAGGTCATCAGCCGCTCACCAGACGAACTGGGCTGGCGCGTCCTGCATGCCCTGCAGCTCGACCCCGAGCCGGTCTTCACCCCGGTTACCACGACGCTGCGAGCCGAGGAGCCCGATACAGCATGACCGACGCGCTCCTGCATTCGCAACGGCGTTCAGTCAGCGCGAGGCAATGGAAGAGTGGCGCAGTCAGGGATAGCTCCTGGCATGGCGAACTGTCTGCGCCTGTCCTGCGGCTCGCTAAACAGCTCTGCGAGGACGCCCGTAGGCAAGAGCGAGCAGCAGCGAGCCACCGAGCAGCATCGGCAGGGTCAACAGCTGCCCCATGGTGAACCAGTCGAAGGCCAGATAGCCGATGTGGGCATCAGGTAGACGGACAAACTCGACGCTGAACCGGAATAGGCCATAGAGCAGCAAGAACAGGCCAGAAACCGCCATCAGCGGTCGCGGCCGGCTCGAGAACCACCACAGCAGGATGAACAGCACCAGGCCCTCGAGACCGGCCTCGTAGAGCTGCGAGGCATGCACCGGCAGGCTCCATTGAGCATCCAGCGGCAGCCCGGCGCAGTACTCAGGGAAACGCTCGCAGGGCAGGCGCATGCCCCAAGGCAGATTGGTCGCATGGCCCCAGAGTTCACCGTTGATGAAGTTGCCGATACGTCCTGCCAAAAGCCCGATCGGCACTAGCGGCGCGATAAAATCGCCGACCGCAAAGAAGCGCATGCCCTGCTTGCGAGCAAAGAGCCAGATCGCGACCATGACCCCGATGAGACCGCCGTGGAAGGACATCCCACCCTCCCACACCTTGAGCAGGTTGAGCGGATTGGCCAGTATCTGGTCGAAGCCGTAGAACAGCATGTAGCCAAGGCGGCCACCGGCGATCACACCGATGACGCAGTAGAAGATCACATCGTCGACCATCTCGGTGGTCCAGCCCGAGCCCGGTCGGGACGCCCGCCAGCGGCCAAGCAACCAAGCAGCCGCAAAGCCGATCAGATACATGAGGCCATACCAGTGGACCTTGATTGGCCCAAGGGTGAAGGCGACGGGATCGATTGTGGGATAGGTCAACATGGGCGCGGATAGTAGCATGGGCTTGCTGCAAGACGGTGACGCCCAAACGCTTCATAGTAAGGAACAACGGCTGCGAAACCGTCTTTGCCGTCGATATCCTGACCACAGCATCACGCCGTCTGCTGCACAGATTGCATAGGAGAACGTTCTCTCGATGACGAATTCCGACCTCTACACGGTCGCTTCCCGCTTCGCCGCTGCGGCGCCGGCAGTTGACTATTGGACCCTCCGGCTGGTCGACGCGGCGGGCGAAGGGCTCGCGGTGCGAGACGATGTCGCTGAGCCGAGCGCAGTCTGGCGCTCGCGCGGCGCCATGGTCACCCTCGTCGCCGGCACCGGGCTTGGCTATGCCGCGACCTCAGACCTGAGCCCGTCTGGGCTCGCCCAGGCGACGGCGCGTGCACAGGAGTTCGCCGAACTCCATGCGCGCCTTGGCCTCTTCGCCGCTGATCTCTATCCGCGCAGCAGCCTGAGCAGCCGTTACGCTGCAAACGTGCACCAGCCCTGGGAGACATCTTCATTGGAGGACAAGCTCGGACTGCTGTTCGATGGCTGTCGGCAACTCGACCGCGATTCGCGCTTGGTCGAGCGTGCCGCCTGGCTCAGCCACCGCCGCAGCGAGCAGCTGTTGATCAGCGCCGACGGTGCCGAGATCGAGCAGGCCTGGGAGACGGTGCACAGCGGCCTCTCGGCGACGGCCCATGTGGATGGCCAGACCCAAACGCGCCGTGGCGGTGGCGCTGAGATGCCACGCCAGGGCGGGCTCGAGCGTCTGGCCGAGGCCGGATTCAGCAGCGCCGCCAAGCAAGTGGCCGATGAAGCGGTCGCCCTCGCGCTCGCACCCGAGTGCCCGAGCGGGCAGCGCGATCTGCTCTTGCTGCCCAATCAGATGGTGCTGCAGATCCATGAATCGATCGGCCATCCATTGGAACTCGACCGCATCCTCGGCGACGAGCGCAACTATGCGGGCCTGAGCTTCGTCACGCCTGAGATGTTCGGTCGATATCGCTACGGCTCGCCACTGCTGAACGTCAGCTTCGACCCTGAAATGCCCAATGAGCTGGCCAGCTGTGCGGCCGACGATGAAGGCTCAGCGGCCGAGCGCCAGTACCTGATCCGCGATGGCATCCTCGAGCGCCCGCTCGGCGGCGCCCTCTCGCAGGCACGCTCAGGGCTGCCGGGCACTGCCAATGCGCGCGCCTGCAGCTGGGAGCGTCCGCCAATCGATCGCATGACCAACATCAACCTCGAGCCCGGCGCTGAAACGGAGAGTCTGGAGGCGCTGATCGGCCGCACCGAGCGGGGCGTGCTGATGGAGACCAACCGCTCCTGGTCGATCGACGACAGCCGCAACAAGTTCCAGTTCGGCTGCGAACTCGGCCGGCTGATTGAGGACGGCCAGCTCAAGGGCATCGTGCGCAACCCCGGCTACCGCGGCGTCTCTGCCAACTTCTGGCGCAGCCTGGATGGGATCGGCGGCCCGGCCACGCTTGAGGTCGGTGGTGTGCGCAATTGCGGCAAGGGCGAGCCGAACCAATCGGTCTATGTCGGCCATGCCTCACCACCCTGCCTGTTCCGTGGGGTCGAGGTCTTTGGAGGTGGACTGTGACGATGCTTGCGGAGATGAATGCTGAGCGCTTCTTTGCCCTAGCCGAGCAGGTGTTCAGCCAGCTCCAGGGCGGTGAACAGCTCTTCCTGAGCCTTGACGGCGAGCGCTCGGACTTCGTGCGGCTCAATCGCAACCGGGTCCGGCAGGCCGGCGCGGTGCAGGCGCAACAGCTCGGGCTGACCCTGATCGATCGCGAGCGTCAGCTGGAGGGTAGCTGCGACCTCAGTGGCGATGCGGACAGCGATCGGGCACTGGCACTCAGTCTGCTGGAGCAGCTGCGCGAGCGCGTCCCGCATCTGCCCGCCGATCCCTACCTGAATTGCTCCCAGACACCGAGCAGCTCCGATCACAGACTCGATGCTGAGCTGCCACCAGCGGCCGAGGCCATTGCCAGCCTCACCGAGCAAGCCGAGGGCCTGGATCTGGTCGGCATCTATGCCGCCGGTGAGATCGCCAGCGGGCTCGCCAGCTCGATCGGGCATCGGCACTGGCATCAGAGCCGCAGCTTCAATCTCGATTGGAGCTGCTATTTGGAGGGCGACAAGGCGGTCAAAGACAGCTATAGCGGCTTTCACTGGCAAGCGAGCGCGGTGCAGGAGCGGATCGAGCGCCAGCGCGAGCGGCTCGCCGTGATGGCGCGGCCGACCAAGCAGATCGAGCCGGGTCAGTATCGCGCCTTCTTGGCCCCGGCGGCGATGGAAGAACTGCTCGACATGCTCGCCTGGGGCGGCTTTGGGCTGCGCGATCATCGCACCCAGCAAACGCCGCTGCTGCGCCTCGCCAAGGGCGAGCTGAGCCTGAGCCCGATGCTCAGCCTGACCGAGGACAACAGCCGCGGCCTAACGGCCGGCTTCACCGACGAAGGCTTCCTCAAGCCGGAACAGGTGCCGCTGATCGAGCAGGGGCGCTTTGGCCAGTGTCTCGCCGACGCCCGCTCGGCCAAGGAATACGGCGCGGCAGTCAACGCCGCCGCGGAATGGCCGGAGTCACTCGCCCTGTCTGCCGGCGAGCTGCCCACCGAGTCGGCACTCGCCGCACTCGATACCGGCCTCTACATCGGCAATCTCTGGTACGGCAACTGGTCCGACCGCAACGCCTGCCGCGTCACCGGCATGACCCGCTTCGGCAGCTTCTGGGTCGAGGGCGGCGAGCTGGTCGCCCCACTCGCGGTGATGCGCTTCGACGACAGCCTCTATCGGCTATTCGGCGATCAGCTCGAGGCCCTCACGCAAGAACGCGAGCTGCGTCTTTCGGCCGAGACCTACGGCGGCCGTTCAACGGCCAGCGCCCTCCTCCCCGGCGCATTGGTCAACAGCCTCAATCTGACGCTTTGACGGCCAGCTTCATCGCCGGAAATCTCAAGTATGAACTCATGGCTTGACGAAACTAAGATCAGATTTTAGTTTCGTCAGCATGTATCTCGACAGGACAGTCTCCAAGACACTCAGCCAGGCACTCAACGCATTCCCCGCCGTGCTGCTGACCGGTCCCCGCCAGAGCGGCAAGACCACCTTCTTGCGGCACGAGCTGAGCGAGCGATACGACTACGTCAGCTTCGATTATCCGTTGGAGCGGGAGTTTGCTCGCACCGACCCTAACGGGTTCCTCCGCCGCTTCGACCAACGTCCCGCCTTGCTGGATGAGGTGCAGTTCGTTCCCGAGCTGTTTTCCTACATGAGCGTCTCAAGGCGCAACTGCGTGGCGCAGCGGATTAACCTGCAGCAAAGACCGCGGGCCGGTCCGAGTTCTGGGGTAGCGCAATCTCGAGATCGCGCAGATCGGCGCCGGCGCGACCGATGAACAGCCTCAGGTCTTCGCTGACCATCGCCCAGCAGCGTGGCCCGATGCGCTCCGGCGCACCGCTGAGTTCTGTCTCGAACCGCAGCTGTCGCCCGTCGAAGAGGATGCGGATGCCAAGCATAGCCGGCTCTGGGTCTTCAACGCCCGTGCAGTGGTTGTCTGCCTGGGCCGCGTAGCGACCCGTTGCTGCGACCGGACTGTTGCCTGCAAGGCTTCTCCGGGTCTGTTCACCGCCATGGATGTCGGCGTCCGCACTGCTCCGGGCTAGGTCCAGCTGTGGATGGATCGCAACGCAGATCTCGACCAGCTCGGTCGCGAGGCGTGGAATATTGGTTTCGACACGGGTCAAGGTGCAATTCGGGTTGCGGCAGCGCTCGCGCAGCGCGAACGAGAACTCGCGATCGACGAAAACGCCGATCGCGTGCTCGACCTCCTCGAGCTGCCGCTGGCAGCGGCGCAAGCGCTTCGGATAGCTCGTGTCGTCGCGCCATTGCTGGCGAATCACCTTGCGCAAGCGATCGAAGCCCTTGGGCAAGGTGCCGCTATGGAATCCCCGACACATCAGCCCACGCATGCTCTCGCCATGTGCGCCAACCTTGGCAGGCTCAATCGGGGTCTCTCGGGGTTGATCGACATCGAGCTTATGGAGGCGCTCGCGATGATTGGCCTCGTAGAGCTTCCAGTTCTCTTTCAGCTCCCAGACCAGGAAGCCAAACAGGCCAGGCAAGAGCACGATGGTGAGGGTGACCAACGGGTAGGCGATGACCTTGGGCAGGATCGAGCGGGTGATCTCGACGAAGGCCGCCGTAATCGCGGGCAAGAAGGGCAAGAGCAGCTTGTGGCCAATGGTGACGATCGGAAAGTGCTTGACCGGATTGACCTGCGGTTCGACCAGCACGGTGACATAGAACTGGATCAGCGCCTCAGAAAAACGCCAGATCGGGGCCAATAACGCCTTGAGGGCGAGGCTGGTCCAACGTTCGCTCAGGTGATGGGTCAGGCCCTCGTCGACGCGGTGCAAGACCTGCGAGAAGCGGCGCGTGACCTCTTTGAAGAAGAACAGCAGCTGCTGGATCAGCCCAATGAAGAGGGCCTGATTCAGACGCTGGAGATAGGCCGCGATGCGCGTGCTGAGGTTGTCGAGGAAACGCCGGCCTGCTGGTGTATTCCGCGCCAGGGTGCCGAGCGCGAAGGCGAGCCCGAGCAGCCAGAGACCGGGCTCGATCGGGACCTCTTCGACCAGCACCGCGAGGGCGATGATCGGCGCCAAGGGCAAGATGCCGATCAGCAACGGCTGGATCAGATTGCGCCCAAGACCACGCATCAGCCCGGTGCTCAACAGGCCGGCGATCGGCCACCAGCGCATCAGGCCACGCGGACCATCCCAGACCAAAAAGCGCAGGATGCGCCAGCCACCGAGGATGACCGCCTCGGCGAGGTGCCGACCAATCCCGGTGTAGGCGATCAGGTTGATCAGCGAGCCGCTGAACACAACCGAGGTCGCCTCGGTGAGGTGGAAGCCTTTCTCGACGAAGGGGATGAGCTCGATCAACAGGTCAAGGCTCTTGAGCACCAGGTAAGAGCCGCCGAAGGGCAGCAAGAGGTAGCGCAGGATATCGCGCCCCAAGGGGGTGCCGAACAAGGGTGCGCCCAGCTGCTGCAAGCCCTTGATATAAACCTCCCCAGGGCGATAAACGCCGGGCAGGGCACGATCGGCGGTGCGATCGAAGCGCCGGAGCCGATCGCCGCGAAAAAACTCACCCCAGGTCGGGTCCGGCAGGCGCAGGATGTTGCGGGCGACGATGTCACGCACATCGGTAAATTTGAGATGCCGACGATGCTTGATCACATCGAGCAGCTCCAACTTCATCTTCTGCGCCGCGACGATCTCGCGGTGATCACGCGGCACGAAATCCGCCTCTCGCATCGCCTGCTCGATACGTGGGGTTAGCTCGGTATCCAGCCGGTCCGTGATCGATCGGTTCAGGGTGCGCAGCAAGCGCGAGTAGCGCTCAAGCTCGTCCATTGGCCAGGGCTGTTCTTCAAGCCTGACGCGACTCGTCTCAAGCGCCCGTAAGGCTTTGATCAGGGACTGAAACGGCAAGGCATCCCGGATCGGGCTGCGCCCAAGATGCAACAGCCAGCGTCCTAGACGAAGCCGGTAGTAATCGGTCGGGCCCCTGAGCAGCAGCTGTTCGAGGCACCCAATCAGCCCCTGCGCTGACGGTGAGCCGTAGCGCCCCCGGTCATCGACAGCCAGCCGGTTCACCAATGCATACAGCTCAGTGCGCGCATCCTCATCCAATCCCCAGCGCTCGGCCAGGCCATCTGCCAGAAGGCCCTCTACCAGGTCCTCGCGCTTGGCGATGGCCCGCTCAAGCGCCACCGGCAGTGCCCTGGCATCGGGCATCAAACGTCGCGCCACGCGCCGCGCGATCGCGAGTCGGCGCAGCGCGAGTGCCAGATGGCCACCACGTTGGGCGCGCACGGCGGCTGCCACTGCCTGCTCAAACAGGATCGAGCCCGCGTGCAGGTCAGCGTCTCGCTGCAGACGATTCGCGGCAGCCGTGACGCGTTGCTTGCGTTGAAAGAGGCGCCAGGGCAGCACAGGCGGGATCCAGCGCAGCGCACCGAGCACGCGAGTGCGCCAGATGGCGAGTTGATCGCCCAACCGCTCAATCCAGTCGGGGCAAAGATCCAGCTGGGAGCCCTGCGCGAACGCATCGAGCAGTCGCTGCTCGAGCGATTGGTCCGCTTCAATGCTGCGCTCTATCCTGCCCGCCAGGGCGGAGCGCCGTGCAGGCACTGGGCTCTCGGACTGCGCCGCAGCCTCCGGCCGCATGCGCGCCGCCACCTGCTGCAGATCCGGGTCGCTGCGCCCATAGGGCAGCGCCAACGGCAACAAAGGCACCTCCGTGCTCAGTCCTCCGTTGCCTCCAGGGCGTGTCTTGAGCAAGAGTCGGGGAAGCCGCTCATCTACCAGCGGACCCGGCAGATCGAGCCCAGCGGCCGACATCCAGTGGTCGACTCGCGGCCAGTCATGAATCGCCGGAAAGAAGAATCCGCGAGCACCCGGAGCGAAGTAGCGCAAGCGCACAACGAAGGCCACGAAGCTTCGGCAGACCAGATCGTCATCCCAAACCGGGAGGATAAGGCCATCGTGGTCCAGCACCTCACGCACCTCGGCAAACGCGTGATCCCCAATCAGCTCTCGCAGCGCGCTTGCGCCTAAGCGCATGCTGGGCTCTGCGCACTCATAGGCCGACTGCCAGCTACGAGCCACCTCCGCTTCGAACGAGCGCGCCCAATAGTCGTAGCGCAGACGCGTAAAGCTGCGCTGTTCGAGACGCTGATTCGGGGGGCTGGGCAGCAGGATCACCTGCTCCGGAAGCTGCAGCCCTTCGATAACCGAGAGGGCTTCCGCGTTCTCGGTCTCGAGACCAAGCAGAAAGTCGGCCCGCGGCATCAAGTAATAGGGCAGGTCGGGTACCGAGACCCCGGCCAGGCGTCCGCCAAGCTGGCCTTCAATCAGCCGCTCAATGGCACGCGCATGGAATAGAAACAGGCCCTCGGCCGGTTTCATGATTTGTTGCCGAAAGGCCTTGGCGGTAACGATGGACATGCTGACAGTATGACCGGTTTTCATGCAGACCGACTGCTGAACCCGAGACCTGGAGCCCTTCGCGTGTTAGCTTTTCGCAACAACCCCGCAACGAACCGACCCTGATCCTTAAGCATGATTGAAGCAAACCCTGCCGTTATCGTCACCTTCGCCGCTTATCTCGTGCTCATGCTCGCCATCGGCTTCTGGGCCTATCGACGCACGGCAGATTCATCGGGCTACTTTCTTGGCGGCCGCAGCCTGGGCCCTTGGCCAGCAGCGCTCTCGGCTGGGGCGTCGGACATGAGCGGATGGCTCCTGCTCGGCCTGCCCGGCTTCGCCTTCACCTCCGGCGTCGAATCACTCTGGCTCGCCGGCGGACTGCTGCTGGGCACCTGGCTGAACTGGCTCCTGCTCGCGCGCCGGCTGCGCACCTATAGCGTTGAAGCCAACGATGCGCTGACCATCCCGGAATTCTTCGCCAATCGCTTTGGCGACCGACGACATCTGCTGCAAGCGGTTGCGGCCTTTTTCGTGCTGCTGTTCTTCCTGTTCTATACCAGCTCGGGATTGGTGGCGGCTGGCAAGCTCTTCGAGACGGTGTTCGGCCTTGACTATATGATCGCCGTCATCGTTGGCACCCTGTTCATCGTCTCATATACCCTCTTCGGCGGCTTTCTCGCCGTGTCTTGGACCGACTTCATCCAAGGCCTGTTGATGGCCGCGGCACTGTTGATCGTGCCGGTGATCGCGATCCAGAGCGATGGCGGATGGTGTGCGATGACGACCACGGTGCGCGAGCTGAATCCAGAGCTTTTAACGCTCTGGGCCGACAAAGACGGCCAACCGCTGACCCTGCTGGCGATCGTCTCGCTGGCGGCTTGGGGTCTCGGCTACTTTGGCCAGCCGCATATACTGGCCCGCTTCCAAGGCATTCGCAGCGCCAGCGAGGTGCCCACGGCGCGGCGTATCGCAGTCAGCTGGACCGCACTGAGCCTGATCGGCGCGATGATGGTGGGACTCGCCGGGGCCGCCTATGTCGACACCAATCTGGGCGGGCAGCTGGCCGACGCAGAGACCATCTTCATGGTCTTGGTGAATGCCCTTTTCCATCCGGTGATCGCCGGCATCCTGCTCGCCGCCATTCTCGCGGCGATCATGAGCACCGCCGACTCGCAACTGCTGGTTTCTTCATCGGCGCTGGCCGAGGATCTGTATCGGCAACTCCTGCGACCGCAAGCCAGCCCGAGCGAGGTGGTGCTGATCGGTCGCCTGGCCGTGGTCTTGCTGGCGCTGGTCGCCTTGCTGCTGGCCACCAATCCTGATAGCACGGTGCTGGGACTGGTCGCCTATGCCTGGGCTGGCTTTGGTGCAGCCTTCGGCCCGGTGCTGCTGATCAGCCTGTATTGGAAACGGATGAACTGGTCTGGCGCCATCGCGGGCGTGATCACCGGCGGACTCGTCGTGGTGGTCTGGAAGCAGCTTGAGGGCGGGCTGTTCGACCTCTATGAGATCGTGCCGGGCGTGATCTTGGCCAGTCTTGTCATCGTCATCGCGAGCTTGGCAACCGCGCCGCCAAGCGAGGCCATTCGCGATGGATTCGAGCGTTATCGTCAGGCCCTGCGCAAGGACTGAGCAGCCATCGCAACAGGCCCTGCGCCGAAGCGGGTATCCCCGCCGAGCCTTGCTCGACGGGAGGCGTCAATAGGGAGAATAGCGAGAATAGGGAGCGCTCTGGAAAGCAACCGCGATGCCCGGTGAAACGACGACGGGCATCGCGGCGCTATCGGAGGACCTTAGAAGCTATAGGTCGCGATCAGACGCCAATGGCTCATGGTGGCGTCGGCCTTGTTGCCGGTGCGCTGATTGACGAAGCCATCGTATTCGCTGGTCCGGTTGACATAGAAGGTCTTGATCGCCAGCCCCTTGACCTGCTTTGGCTTGTAGACCAGCACCAGGTCCAGCTCGTCGGCATTCGTGGTCGGGGCTGCGGCCGGTGTCACATTCGGCACCCCGCCGATGGTCTCGGACTTGCCGTAATCGAAGTAGGCAGCCATGAAGCGCAGACCCGGCATGATCTGGTAGCTAGCGCGCAGCCCCCAGGCGTTGACATCCTTGCGATAGGCATTGCGCGAGAAGATCGAGCTGGTGAACGCTGGATCACCGCCGAAGGCATTGAAGAAGGCCGTATCGCCATCGGACTGGTTCCACATCACATGGGCGGTCCACTTCTTCTTTGGGCCAATCAGACCCGCCTTGAGTCCAAACAGGTTGTAGTCGAGGTTGCCGTCGCCAAAGTTGGCCTGGATGGCTGGCCCGCCTTGGATACCCTGGGGGCCGTCACCGACGTCATCCTGGCGCAGATACTGGGCACCGAGATCGAGCTTCATGTTGTTCAGCGGGATCTTGGCGTCGACATCAAAATAGACGCTGTTGGAGATGTCTTGCGTATAGTAGTTCCAGAGTGACAACTTGGTGTGCGGCAGTCCGGCATAGCTGATGCCAGCCACCGTTAGGCCGTTGATGTTGTCGGCCCTCGGACCCATCGCGATCTGTCCAAGGTTGAAGAACTCGGCCTGCCCCAGCCCGGCTTGATTCGGCGCCTGCGCCGCACCGGCAGTACCCGTGGCCTCGCCGATGAAGCCCCAGTCGGTCATCGCGCGGGTACCAAAGGACATCTGTGTGATCTGGCCGAGCGAGATGTCCAGACCCTCGATCGGCTTCGCACCGACACGCAGCGCCGTGTAGGAATTCGGCACCAGGTTGTAGGTCGTCGTTGTCAGTGGTGTTTTGATCTGTCCGCGACCACCAAAGGCATAGAGATGCTTGTTGCCAAAGGTGACATTCACGTTCGTGAGCTGGCCTTTCTGAGCGCCGGTATCGTTCAGAAACATGCCGCGCGCGGTGCGCCCATCGCCGACCTTTGGATCAAAGTCGGTACTGCCGAAGATGTCGCCGTTGAGAAACGCGGCCGCATTGAAGCGGACCCCATTCCAGGCCGGGCTTTTGTAGGCAGCCATCACCGAGTAGCTATTACCACTACTCGGGTCCCAGCCGTTGTCTTTGGCCGTCAGGATGCTCATCGCACGGATGCGGCCCTTGAGTTCGCCATAGTCATTGCCTTGGAACTTCAGCTCGTAAGCACCCGCTCCCGCACTGCCTAGGCCGACGGATAACGCCACGGCCGCGATCTTATGCTGTCTCAGCATCTTCATCCTCCCGTTCCGGGTTGTTGGTGGTTGTGGTTTTTCCTATTCAGAGACAGGTTTACTACAAATCTGCAACATTTGTATCCGAAACTGAACGCCAGGCCTCTGTTTCTGCGGATAACAAGCAACAGATTGACGAAAATCAAAAACCATTGCGCCGAACTCGGACCGCCGCGCCGGAATCTTTTGAAGTCCGCAAAGAAAAGCGACGACTTACACCTCAAGCGATTGTTATAATGTTGCGAAAGGTACCTCAGTACTGCTGGAAGTGAGATCCCCGCCGTGCGCAACGTTGCTCTACTCTTTCTACTCTCGATGCTCACCGCTGGTCCGGCCTGGTCCGACCCGAATCCCGAGCGGCTCAAGGTCTTCACCAGCGTGTTGCCGGTGCAAACCTTCGTTGAGGCCGTCGGCGGAGAGCGGGTCGACACCGAGGTGATGGTGCTACCGGGTCAAAGCCCGGCAACCTACGACCCGAGCCCAAAACAGGTCGCGGCGCTCGCCGAAGCCGATCTCTATGTCCGCGTTGGGGTACCGTTTGAGAGGGCATGGATGAAGCGCATCCAGGCGGCTAATCCAGGCATGCCGATCCTGGATCTGCGCAACGGCCTGCAGTTTCGGGTGCAAGAACCGCACGAGCACGAGCACGAGCACGAGCACGAGCACGAGCACGAGCACGAGGAAGATCATGACCAGGGCCATGCGCATGGCGAGACGAGCACTGCGGAAGATGACTCCGCAACAGCTCAAGAGTTGGACCCACATATCTGGACGAGCCCGCTCCTGGTGCGCGAGATGGCAGCCGCGATCCGCGATCGCCTGAGCACGCTCGATCCCGAGGGGGCGCCGATCTATACGAGCCAGCAGCAGCGCTTCGATGCCGAGCTGCTGGACCTGCATCAAGACTTGCAGCAGAGCCTCAACGAACTGGAGGTGCGCAGCTTTCTGGTCTACCACCCCGCCTGGGGCTATTTCGCTGACGCCTATGACCTGAAACAGATCCCAATCGAGCGCGCTGGCAAGGAGCCCGGACCGCGGCGGCTCTCGGCCTTGATCACGCAGGCCCAGGCCGCCGGCACGCGCGCCATCTTCGTCCAGCCCGAGTTCGATCAGCGCACCGCTCAACAGATCGCCCGCAGTATCGGCGGGCGAGTCGAGGTTGCAACGCCGCTGGCCGCCAATTACGCCGAGAATCTGCGACGCTTTGCGGCGATCCTGATCGACGCCAACAGCGCACCGGACAGCATAGGACCTGCTCGGCCGGCCGAAGCCCCATGACCGCAACAACGCCAGCCGCCATTGAGATCGAACGCCTCGGCTTTGCCTATGGCGATGTGCCTGTGTTGGAGGATGTCAGCCTGGACGTCAAGGCCGGCGAGTTCCTCGGCCTGGTCGGCCCGAACGCAGGCGGCAAGAGCACATTGCTAAAGTTGGTCCTAGGCCTGCTCCATCCGCAGCAGGGCCGGATTCGGGTGCTAGGCCGCTCACCGAAGCAGGCCCGACGCCACATCGGCTATGTGCCCCAGTACCCGGCCTTCCCTCGCGACTTTCCGATTCAGGTACTGGATGTCGTCCTGATGGGCAGGCTTGGGCTGAGCGGCAGCCTCATGCAGCAGCTCGGACCATGGCGCCGACAGGACCGCGAGCGCTCGCAGCAGACGCTGACCGACGTCGAGGCCGGTGACCTGGCCATGCAGCCGATCGGCGCCCTATCCGGCGGCCAATTACAGCGGGTGCTGCTGGCGCGCGCGCTGGTCAGCGAGCCCCAGATCCTCATCCTCGACGAGCCGACCGCGAACATCGACCAGCGCCTGGAAGGCGAGATCTTCGAGCTGCTTGCCGAGTTGAACCGACGCCTCACCATCGTCGTCGTCTCCCACGATATCGGCTTCATCTCCAGCTACGTCAGCCGGGTTGCCTGCCTCAACCGGACCCTCGTCTGTCATCGCACCGAGGCCATCAACGGGAATCTGATCAACGATCTCTATGGTGAACATGTGCATATGATCAGTCATGGCGATGCCTGAATTCTTTACCGCCCTACTTCAGCATGGCTTCCTGCAGCAGGCCCTGATGGCGGGGCTGCTCGCGAGCCTCGGCTGCGGGCTGATCGGCCCCTTCGTCGTCGTTAAGCGCATCACCTTCTTGGCCGGCGGCATCGCCCACTCGGTGCTCGCGGGCATGGGCGCGGCCCTGTTCTACGGCTTCGATCCATTGGCAGGCGCCCTTGCCGCTGCAGTCATCGCGGCGCTCCTGATCGGTTGGGTGCGGCTGCGCTGGCGCACCGGCGAAGACACCGCAATCGGTGCGCTCTGGGCGATTGGTATGGCCATCGGCATCCTCTTCGTCTCGCAGACCCCTGGCTACGCCACCGACCTGATGAGCTTCCTGTTCGGCAACATCCTGCTGGTGCCAACACGAGAGCTTTGGTTCATGGCGTTGTTAGACCTGGTCTTGCTGCTCAGCGTTGCCTTGTTCTATCGGCAGTTCGTCGCAGTGGCCTTTGATGAGGAGTTTGCCCGCTTGCGCGCAGTGCCGGTCGACCTGTTTTATCTGCTGCTCTTGGTATTGGTCGCTGTCACAGTGGTACTGATGATCCAGGTGGTGGGACTGATCCTGGTGATTGCACTGCTGACACTGCCAGCGGCAACCGCCGGTCACTGGACTGGAACCTTGGCCGGCATGATGCTGGGTGCAACCCTGATTGGCGCCCTCCTCAGCAGCGGCGGCCTAGCGCTATCCTATGCACCTGATCTGCCGACCGGACCCACCATCATCTTGCTAGCGGGCGCGCTCTACCTGGTGTCGGCGCTGGGCGCTGGCTTCAGGGCAAAGCGCCGTGCCGAGAAGGCGGTACGGGCTACCAACAGAGGCTGATATGGACGAAGAGACCCTGCAACAGGCCCTGCACACGGCCGAAGTCCTATGCGCGCAACGCGGTGTGCGTTTCACCGCACAACGGCGCCGGGTGCTGGAGCTGATCTGCCGAGCCGCGCGTCCAGTCGGCGCCTACGAGATCCTCCATCAGCTGCGCGAAGGCGCCACCGCCGCGCCGCCAACGGTCTACCGCGCGCTCGACTTTCTGCTCGAGCAGGGCTTCGTGCACAAGCTCGAGACCCTGCATGCGTTCATCGGCTGCACCCATCCCGAGCATCCACACGCCAGCCAGTTCCTGATCTGCAGCGATTGCGGACAGGTCAAGGAGCTCGAGAACGCAGCCATCTCCGGGAGCCTTCGCACGGTTGAGCAGGAGACCGGTTTTCACACTGAGCGTCCAGTGATCGAGGTGCTAGGCACCTGCGCCCACTGCCGGCGTAAGACCCAAAAGACCTGAGGAGCATCCGATGCCAACAACCATGGCGTGTGGGCTTGGGGCACCGCTGTGCGCGCTGGCGCTGGGCCTGAGCGGTTTGTCCAGCAACATCGCCCACGCTGATCCTGATCCGAACGAACAACCGCAGGTTCACCCAGAGAAGCAACAGACAGAGGTCTCCTCAAGCACCCAGACAGAGGGTCACAGCGAGCATGCCCATACGCATGAGCACGGAGGCAATCAGATGGACGGACAAGCGCAGCCCGAGATAGCCGCTCAAGCGGCCGATTATCGCGCGCTGGGGGTGCATGTGCATGGCGTCGGTGAGCTCAACGTCGCAGTCGATGGCGACGCCTTGCTGGTCGAGCTGATCAGTCCAGCCATGGATCTGCTTGGCTTCGAGCATGCACCGAGAACCGAGTCGCAGCACAAAGCCGTTGCCCAGGCTCGGGCACAGCTCGAGCAAGCCGATCGGCTCTTCGTGCCGAGTGCAGCGGCGGACTGTATCTTGAAGTCGGCCGAGATTGCACTCGATATCGGGACAGCTACGAGTGAGCAGCAGACGGTAGCCCAGCACGATCAGGATCACGCCCATGACCATGACCATGACCATGACCATGACCATGACCACGCTGATGATCATAGTCAGGAGTCCCATGCTGACGTCTCCGCCAGCTATGTCTTCGAATGCCGTCAGCCAAGCAAGCTCAACGCGCTGTCAATTGGATACTTCCAGGCCTTTCCGCGCGCGCAAAAGCTGCAGGTTCAGCTGCTCTCAGAGACGCGGCAGGAATCACTTGATCTGACCCCAGCCGACCAGCGCTTGGCCTTCTGAAACAGACCTGACTCGCCTGCCATGAATCCGATCATCTCGCTGCATGAGCTGCGCTTCAGCTGGCGCCCCGAGGGGCCGGATATCCTGGCGATCGATGCGCTTGAGGTCGCTGCCGGTGAGCGTCTATTCGTCGAAGGGTCGAGTGGTAGCGGCAAGAGCACGCTGCTCGGCCTGCTGGCCGGTGTCAATCAAGCGCAGCAGGGTTGCATCCAGGTGCTCGGCCAGCAGCTGGATCAGCTCAGCCCGGCGGCGCGCGATCGGTTCCGCGCCGATCACATCGGCGTGATCTTCCAGCTGTTCAATCTGATCCCCTATCTCGGCATCATCGATAACGTGACGCTGCCTGCGCGGTTCTCGCGCCGCCGCCGTGAGCGGGCAATGGCGCGGTCACCAAGCCTGGCGGCGGAGGCCAAGCGCCTGCTTGGTCACCTCGACCTCCTCGACCAACCGGGCCTGCTGCGGCAACCTGTGAGCGAGCTCAGCATCGGCCAGCAACAGCGCGTCGCCGCCGCGCGGGCGCTGCTCGGCGCACCCGAGCTGTTGATCGCCGATGAGCCCACCTCGTCGCTGGATGTCGATCGCCGCCGCGCCTTCATCGAGCTGCTGTTCGCCGAATGCGCCGAGATGGGTTCGACGCTGATCTTCGTCAGCCATGACGCCAGCCTAGAAGGACTCTTCGATCGCACCTTGCGGCTGCCTGAGCTGAATCGGACAGCAGGGAGACGCATGGCTTCCGAGCCGAACGCGGCGCCAGCAGATAGAGCTATGACGGCTGCGGCTGCGGGCACGGCCAACACGGTTACTCAAGCGGCTAGGGTTACGCCTGCACCGATGGCTACGTCGGGACCAGACCAGGACCCGCCCGCGTCCTAAGCGCAGCGACGCAGCATCATCATGGCCATCCTCCGACTCGCCCTGCAGAGCCTGCTCAACCGACGCTTCACGGCCCTACTAACGCTGTTCTCGATCGCGCTCAGCGTCGCCTTACTGCTCGGCGTCGAGCGCATTCGCACCGAGACGCGGGCTAGCTTTGCCAGCACCCTCTCCGGCACCGATCTCATCGTAGGCGCGCGCAGCGGGCCGGTGCAACTTATGCTGTACTCGGTCTTTCGCATCGGCAACGCCACCAACAACATCTCTTGGCAGAGCTATCAAGAGATCGCGGCGATGCCGCGCGTGGCCTGGACAGTGCCGCTTTCGCTTGGCGATTCACATCGCGGCTTTGCGGTGCTGGGCACCAGCACGGCCTATTTCGATCACTACCGATACGGGCGCGACAAGCCGCTGGCGCTCGCCAAAGGCGAGCGCTTCGCCGACCTTTACGACGCCGTGCTCGGCGCCGAGGTCGCGGCCAAGCTCGGCTATCGGCTCGGCGAGGAGATCATCATCGCCCACGGCGCCAGCGATGTCAGCTTCACCCGCCATGGAGACAAGCCATTTCGGGTCGTCGGCATCCTGGAGCGCACAGGCACACCCGTCGATCGAACCGTCCATGTCAGCCTGGAGGCGATCGAGGCGATCCACCTCGGCTGGGAGAGCGGCGTGCCGATGCGCGGACTCAAGATCGACGCCGAGCGGGCGCGCGGGATGGATCTGACGCCCAAGGCCATTACCGCAGTGCTGGTCGGGCTAGACTCACGCATCGCCACCTTTGCGCTGCAGCGCCGCATCAATGACTATCCGCAGGAGCCCTTGCTCGCGGTCTTGCCGGGCGTCGCGCTATCGGAGCTTTGGTCAGTGATCGGCCTGGCCGAGAATGCGCTGCTGGTGGTCTCCGCCTTCGTCGTGCTGGTGGGTCTGATCGGTATGCTCACCGCCCTGCTGATCGGCCTCGAGGGCCGCCGCCGCGAGCTGGCGATCCTGCGCTCGCTCGGCGCGCGGCCCGCCCAGGTACTCGGGCTCATCATCGGCGAGGCCTTACTCTTGACCTTGCTTGGGATGCTGGCCGGCATTGTCCTGTTGATCATGCTGTTCACGCTCGGCCAGCCGGTGCTCGAGGCGCAGCTCGGCCTGCATCTCGGCCTCGGTCTGCCCAAGCTGCGCGAATGGCTGCTGCTCGCTGCCGTGCTCGGCACCGGGCTACTGGTTGGGCTGATCCCCGGCTGGCGGGCCTACCGGATGTCGCTGAGCAGCGGTCTATCGTTGCGACTCTAGGCGATCTCTGTCAACGAAGATTCCGCGTAATTCGGCACGGTCTTTTCCAGCAATCACTTAAGAATATCAACGCCCCACTCGGCTTAAGTCAAAGGCATCTGCGCATGATCCGACCCACTCGCACTGCTTGTTCTACCCTCTTTGCTAACGGCGATCAGCCTTGGCCCCGCCCTGCGCAACTGTCTTCGCAAGGCACAGGGACAGCTTCAAGATCGAACGGCGCCGACCAGTCCGATCGAGCGCATCAGATCAGCAAATGGCTATCCATCACCGGTCTCTTGGCCCTGCTGCTCACAGGCTGCGGCGATCAATCGGGCGCCCCATCAGGAGACGCCGAGACCAGCGACGGCCTCAGCGACACAGAACTGGCGATCGAGCCGCCGGATGGGACAGCCCGCGAACTGTCCTGGAACGATCTGATCCCGGCCGATTGGCAGCCAGAGGCCCTGATGGAGGAGTACGATGCCGAGAACCTCGCCGACGATGATCCGCGCGCCCAGGAACTGATGGACAAGCTCAAGGACCTCTGGGCCGAGGCACCGGTGGTCGATGCACTCGATGACCGGCAGATCCGCTTACCTGGCTTCGTCGTGCCGTTGGAAACGGACGCCACCAGCATCAGCGAGTTCCTGCTCGTCCCCTACTTCGGCGCCTGCATCCATGTCCCGCCACCGCCGGCCAACCAGACCATCCTGGTCACCACCCCGGATGACCAGCCTTATGTCGGCGCACTCTTCGACACCGTCTGGGTCGAAGGCCGCATGCGCGTCGAGCCCTTCAGCGACGAGCTTGGCGATGCCGGCTATCGCATCGAAGAGGCCGATGTCAGCCTGTACGAGGAGCTTTGATCGGATGAACCCTGTGATCGCGCTGCCGGCCTTTCTCACGCAGCTTGGCGCGGATTCACAGCCGCTTGCTCAAGGCGGCCGCCGCGGTTGGCCGCGCCCTGAGCGTTGGTTTCGTTTGGCTGAAGACGCTTTCTAATCAGGAATGGTGAAGACATCGATCGCTACCGACGCCACTGACGACAGCGGCAAGCAGAGTAGGCGGATCGCCCAGGCTCAGGTCTGGGCATGGGCCGAGGCACCCACCATCTGGCTGCTTGGCAAGACCCAAGCCGGCAAGACCAGCATTGTCGCCGAAATCGTCGGCCAGGCGCATGACCAGATCGGCAACGGCTTCGTGCCGATGACTAAGGACTTGCGCCTGTACGCCTTCCCCGAGGAATGCCCAGTGCTGCGCTTTCTCGACACCCGCGGCCTGAGCGATGTCGCTGATCATGATCCGGCGGCCGATCTCCATCACGCCAGCACTCAGGCGCAAGTGATCATGGTGGTGGCCCGGGTCGACGACTTGGCCCTGGAAGACGTGCTTGCGGTTCTCGAGCCGCTGCGCTTTCAGCATCCCGAGTGGCCACTCCTGGTCGCACAAACCTGCCTACACCAGGGCTATGGTCGCCGCGACCGCCACCTGCTGCCCTACCCCTTCACCGGCGACGATACAGACTGGGCATTGCTCGGTCTGCCCGATGAACTCCGCCAGGCCATGCTCGCGCAGCGGCAACTGTTCGCTCACCTGCCCGGCCATGATCCGCCGCTGTTCGTGCCGCTGGATTTCACGCGACCGGAACAGGCCCTGCCACCCAGCGACTATGG
Organism: uncultured Halochromatium sp.; assembly: GCA_964516305.1. Lineage (GTDB taxonomy): Bacteria > Pseudomonadota > Gammaproteobacteria > Chromatiales > Chromatiaceae > Lamprobacter. The sequence continues at coordinate 34,046 of CAZEZH010000019.1, forward strand.
TGCCCAACGCCTGTGGGAGGTGCTGGAGAGCGTCTTACCGGAAACGGTCATGCGCCTGCGCGCGTCAGTCAGCCTGTCGCAAGCGGAGCAGGTGCGCACCAAGGTGATGCTGCCCTGGACAATGGCGGCGGTAGCGGCGAATGCGGTACCGTTGCCGATCATCGGTGGCTTGGGCTCGGCCAGTCTGCAAGCCTCCATGGTCAATCAGATCGCCCGGCGCTATGGGCAGCCGGCAACGCGCGATCAATGGAGCGAGCTGGTCGCCGCGCTGGGCACCGGCTTCGTGCTCGGTTTCGGCGGCCGCTGGCTTGTCCAGCAGGGGCTGAAGCTTGGGCTGGGCTGGGGTACCGCCGTGGTCGCCACCTGGACCTTCGCCATCACTTGGGCGATCGGCGAGGCGGCGCTGTATTACTTCAGCGAGCGCGCGGCGGGGCGCGAACCGGATAATGAGGTGCTGCGCGAACGTTACCAGCAGGCCTTGCGAGACGCGCGTCTGCGTTACGAAGAGCGCAAGGACAAGGAGCAAGGGCGTTGAAACAGCCGAAAAAGTTGAAACGGATTGTCCGCAGTATTCGGCCCTATTGGCGCGAACTACTGGTGATCGTTCTGGTGCCGGCGCCCTTCGTGCTGGTGCTGCCGCTGGGGCTGGCGTTTCTCTGGCAACAGGGCTGGTTATGGTATTGGCCGATCAGCCTCGTGGTGCTGACCCTGATCCCGCTGGTGCTGGTTCGCCATGGCTGGGGAACAGGCGCGCGGGAGGTCCACGCGCATGAGATCAAGATCGCACCCGGCGACCCACATGCCGCGCCAGGCGAGCAACAAGCGCGCGTCGCACTCGAGCGAATTGTCGCCGAGGCCACCGCGGAGGATGTGCGGACAGCGGAGACGATTCGCGATCTGCTGTTGCGCACCGTCAACGCCGTCGCCATTGCCTATACACCAGCCGGCACGCAAGCATTGCAACAGGCAGGAGAGCAGGCCGGTGAGCAGACCCGGAAGCAAGCGAGCCAACCGACGGGCGAACCCGACTCGACGGTAGAACCAATGGGCGATACGGCGGGCGAACAACTCGCCCCGGGGCTCTCGAAAGCCGCGCTGCGCTTCACGCTGGCGGAAGTGTTGCTGATGAACGAGGAGCTTGCGCGTGCGTTGCGCGAGACCTTGACCCGAAATTTCCCGGTGATGCGCCACATCAAGGTCGATTTGATGCTGGATGTCTATCAAACCGGCTCCAGTACCCTGCCGCCGCTGCTGGGACTGGCGCGGGCGTTACGCTGGGTCAACCCTCTCTCGGCTATCTTCTACGAGGTGCGGGGGATGGCCATCTCCAAGGCCGTGAACGTGCTCGGCACGGCGGCCAAGGCACGGATCGCCGCGATTCTCGCGCGCGAGGTCGGCGAGGTATTCATTCGTCTCTATGCCGGCCACTATCGACGCCGCGCTGACGAGCTGCTCGCAACCGCGCCGCGCGCCAAGCCGCCACAAGCGCCGGCGCCCTTGACCATTGTGCTGGCGGGCCAGCGCAATGTTGGCAAATCTAGCCTGCTGAACGCGTTGCTAGGCGTCGCCCAGGTGCCGATTGGTTTGACGCGGCCCTCGGAGACCTTTGCCCACTATCACCTGGAACAGCCTGCAGTCGGCGATCTGGTGTTGGTGGACAGTCCGGGATTGGACCCTATGCCGCGCGAGTCCTGGCTGAAACAGGTACGCGAGAGCGATCTGATCCTCTGGGTGACATCGGCCAACCGTGCCGATCGCGCCGCCGATCAGCGCGGGCTGTCTGCCCTGCGCGCCCTGACCGCCAGTGATCCGCGCCTGAGCGCCATCCCGCTGGTACTGGTCGCGACCCAGGCCGATCGGCTCGACCCACCGCTAGAGTGGTCACCACCCTATGATCCAACGGCGGGTGTGCGACCGAAGGAGGCCAAGATGCGCGCGGCTCTGGACACCGCTGCACGGGCACTGACGATTCCCAGCGCGCGGAGCGTGATCATCGCCGTACCGCCAGACGAGCCGCCTTGGAATCTGGATGCCTTATGGACGACCATCGTCGCGGCCTTGCCAGCGGCTCGGCAAAAGCAGCTCGAGCGCGGCCTGAGCGAGGAGGGCTGGTTCAAGCGGGTCGTTGACGGTGTGCGCAGCGTGCCGGGCGCCCTGCGCCAGATAGGCGCATTGATCAAGCGTTGATAGGGCCTGCCTTGCATCGCCGATACAAGCTCGACTGCTCGTACTTGCTACACGGCACCAAGGCGCAGCTCGGGCAACGGCAGCCCCAGCATCAGGGTCGAGATGACGATGAGTTACCCGGGCTCGGTTTCATGGTTTATCCCGCAGCGCGAAGCAAGGATTCGCGCTGGCAGAGCATCGCCAGCAGCCGCATCGCCTCGCGATTCGTCCAGGAGCCAGCGAGTTCGAGCGCCTTCTCGAGCGGTAGCCAGAGCACATCGCTGTGCTCCGCTGGGTTGATGCGGATGTGTCGCCGGTACGGAAGCCGCAGCGCGAACCAATGCTCGCGATTGAAGCAGACACCCTGGGCATAGCGTTTGCGCCAAGGATGGATGATCGGGAACAGACGCGACTCACGCAGATCGATCAGACCAGACGCGCCGAGCAGTCCGGTCTCTTCCTTCAGCTCGCGCAGTGCCGCATGACGCGGCGATTCGCCCGGCATCAGGCTGCCGGTGACCGACTGCCAGAAGCCGCTCGGCTTGATGCGGTTAAGCAGCATGAATTCACCGGCGGCATTAAAGACCACCACCAATACCGAGATCGGACGTTTGAAGGTCTCTTTCACGCTCATGGCTCCTGGCCCTCAGCCGTTGGAAGCTGCAGTTGTCAGACTCAGTGCTCGTCGGCTCCGCCCCAAAGCTTGCTGGGGGGCGCGGCTGGGGGCAACGCGACGGAGGGGCCAACGCTGGCACGCCAGCCATGGACAGCGCATCAGGCCCGCAGCTTGATCCGCAGCGCCAACTCCTTGAGCTGCGCCTCATCCACCGCTGACGGCGCATCGGTCAGCAGGCAAGAGGCGGTCTGCGTCTTCGGGAAGGCCATCACATCGCGGATCGAGTGGCTGCTGGTCATCAGCATCACCAGCCGATCCAGCCCGAAGGCAATGCCGCCATGCGGCGGGCAGCCGAACTTGAGAGCATTGAGCAGGAAGCCGAAGCGATCGTTGGCGTCCTCATCGCTGATCTTCAGCAGCCGGAAGATACTGCGTTGCACGTCCTCGCGATGGATACGAATGGAGCCGCCGCCAAGCTCGGTGCCATTGAGCACCAGATCATAGGCGCGCGACAGGCAGGCGCCAGGATCGGTCTCGAGACTGTCGAGCTGGTCTTCTTTAGGTGCCGTGAACGGATGATGCAGCGCGGTCCAGCGACCGGTGTGCGGCTCCTTCTCGAACATCGGGAAATCGACGACCCAGAGCGGCTGCCAGTCGCCCTCGAGTAGACCGCGATCGTGCCCGAGCTTGACCCGCAACGCACCGAGTGCCTCGTTGACCACCGTCGCCTTGTCGGCGCCAAAGAACACCAGATCGCCGTCTTCAGCCGCGGTGCGGGCCATGATCCCGTCGACCGCACTGTCAGGCAGAAACTTGAGGATCGGCGATTGCAGGCCATCTCGACCTTTCGCGGACCACCTTTAATTAATGCAATAAATCCCAAATTAGTTCTTCCATCAATATTGACTGAAG
>CAZEZH010000020.1:0-28026 GCA_964516305.1 uncultured Halochromatium sp.
AGGTTGAGCAGCTTGCCTAAGGCATTGGAAACGGTGACGTCGCCACCGGCGCCCGAGACTTGCGGCAGACGCTCGAGCATCTCGCCGAGTGCCGATCGCAGCCGGTTGACGCTGACATCGGCCTGCGCCAGCAGATGGCGCACGGTGCCGCCGTCTTGATCGAGCAGCGCCACCATCAGATGCACGGGCTCGATGAATTGATTGTCACGCCCGACCGCCAGGCTTTGCGCATCGGCCAGGGCCATTTGGAACTTGCTTGTCAGCTTGTCCATTCTCATTTGCTTATCTCCGACAAACACTAAGGTTATAGCCGAATTGCGGCGGCTCTAGCGAGAATTCAAGCAGCTGTTGGGATGCGTTGATAAGCTCTGAGCGAGCCGCTCTGAGCAGCGATCGAGGGGGGTTGCCATGGCGACCCCATCGACGGCCTGCTCGCAGCCCGAGTTCAAGGTTGGGCAAGCAGCTTTGCCAAGGCCCGGAGCAGATCCGTCTCGGTGATGATGCCGACGATATCGCGGCCGCCATCGGTCGATACGGGCAGGCAGCCGATCCGGTCATTGCGCATGCGCTCGACTGCGGCGGCCAGATCGGCATCGGGGGTGATGGTCGTCACTGGGCTGTGCATCACCTCGCCAACCTCGGCGGGCGCCTCTTTGAAGCAGCGCGCGGCCAACTGCAGATCGCGCCGGGTCAGGATGCCGATGACGGCACCCTCGGCGTCGACCACCGGTAGGTGGTGCAGATCGCGCTCCTCCATGATCTGGAACGCCTCTTGGTAGTCGGCGCTGGTCTCGATGGTGACGGCGGCCGTGGTCATGTAATCGCTGACGTGCATATTGAGCTCCTATGGGATGGTTGCAGTGGTGGGTTGTTGTCTTAGTGATGAGTCGCAGCCCGATGGCTATATCAGCCTGCGCGACCTCATTCTGTAGCAAACGCTGGGCAAAGCGGTTGGATTGCTTGAGGTTGGAAGGGCCTTGGGGCGGCGCTGGCTTGGCCAACCGGTGATCTCCCGGTCAGCCCAAGCCAGCCTCGGCGCGTTGGCAAATCGCCTTGGCGGTGCCGCTAAAGATGAACTGATGCACCGGCTGGAAGCTGAACCAGTAGGCCAGGCCCCAGACGCCGGCTGGATGCCAATAAGCAGTGATGCTGAGCTTGGTGCCGCCATCGGCGCGTGGCTCGAGGTCAAACTCCAGCATGCCAGCGCCAGGCGCGCGCATACCGAAGGCTAGGCTCAGGCGCCGTTCAGGCTCAAGGCCGATGACGCTCCAGGAGCCGATGCGGTCGCCGACGCGCAGATCGCTCGGGTGGCGGCGGCCATGCTTGCCTCCAGGACCGCCGGCGAGCCAATCCAGCAGGTCGCGCAGCTGCCAGAGGCCGTTCATGTAGTACCAGCCCTCGGCGCCGCCGATGCCGGAGACCAGCTCCCAGACTGCGCTCGGCGGCGCTGAGGTCTCGGCACTGCCGCCGGCGCGTTTGGCGTAGTAGGCGTAATCGATGCGTTGTTGACGCACTGCAAAGGCTCCTTCAATCCAGCGCGCGACGACGGGTGCACTGCCACGCTCGGCCGCGAACACCGCCTCGACCGCCTCGCGGAAGCCGAGGAGCTGTTGCGGTACCAGGCGTTTCAGCTTGGCGTCGTCGGCAGAAAAGTCGTGTTTAAGGCCGCCGATGAGGGCACGGGCGATGTTGGTCGGCACCGCGGTGATGAAGCGCAGCCAATAGGCGGAGAGCTCCGGGGTCAACACGGGCACGGGGATGATCAGCGGTGGGCGACGGCCGCCGACCTCGGCCAGTATGCGCATCATCTCCCGGTAGGTGAGGGTCTCTGGGCCGCCGGCATCGAAGATGCGACCCTCGGCGGCGCTGATCTGCGGCAGCCGCACCAGGTACATCAGCAGGTTGTCCAGCGCCAATGGCGGCGACTTGGACTGCACCCAGCGTGGCGTGATCATCACCGGCAGGTGGTAGACCAGATCGCGCATCACCTCGAAGGCGGCCGAGCCAGGGCCGACGATGATGCCGGCACGCAGCTCCGTCACTGGCACTGAGCCGCGGCGCAGCACCTCGCCGGTGTCGCGGCGCGAGACGATGTGCTCGCTCTCGGCGTCGTCCGGGACCAGCCCACCGAGATAGACGATGCGCTTGACCCCGGCACGCTCGGCGGCGGCGGCAAAGTTGGCCGCGGCCTCCAGGTCGATCCGCCCGAAGTCCTTGCCCGCGGCCATCGAGTGGACCAAATAGTAGGCGATCTCGATACCGGCCAGCGCCTGATCCAGACTCGCCGGGTCGAGCGCATCGGCGGCGACGCACTCGACGCCCTCCCAGCCGCGCGCCGCCAGCGCAGCGGCGTTGCGACTGCTCGCGCGTACTGTGATGCCTTCGTCCAACAGGCGAGGCATCAGATGGCTGCCGATATAGCCGCTAGCGCCGAAGATCAGGCAGCGCGGCGCATCGCTTCCGTCAGCGCGTTGTCCAGGGTCTGGGTTGGCCATTGCACTGGGAATGGACTGTCTATGCGGCTCGCCCGTTTTGCTCATCAACAGGTCCTCGGTCGGATGGATGTTCTGGGCGCGGCAGCGGGTCAGGGTGTCGGTGCCGCGTTGAGACCGCGCACCGCAAGCCAGTCGCGGATCGCCTCGGCAACCTGCGTTGGGCATTCCTCTTGCGGCAGGTGGCCGCAGTCGGGAAGGCGCACAAGGGTCGCATTCGGCAGGGCATCGGCGGTGGCGATCGTGTCGCTGAGCGGCACGATCTGATCGGCTTCGCCGGTCAACACCAGCACGGGTTGTTCTATCTCCCCAAGCCGCTCGGCGATGGTGACCGGATCGGTCAGTGAGCGCTGGAGCAGGGCGCCCCAGGCCAGATCCCAGCCCGCCATGAGTTGATGCGCGCCGGTCAATGCGCGCCGCTCTTCGTCGATCTTCGACGGATCGGCATAGGAATAGTCGAGCAGTGGGCTGTTGCGGCCCAGGTAGCGCCCAAGTCCCAGTGAGATGCGTTGCATCTGGGGGAGGCCGACCAGCCAGTCCGGCATGATGGGGCGCTTTGAGTACACCCAAGGGGCGATCAGGATCAGTCCCGCAACGCGCTCAGGTCGGGCCAGGGCCGCCTCCAACGCAAGGGTGCCACCGGATGAGTTCCCAACCAGCATCAGCTGCTCGAGCCCTAGCGCATCCGCGAGCGCGAATAATCGCTCGAGCGCTGCGGCTTTGCTGTAGATATCTGTTTGCTGCTCAGGATCCGGTATCGGCTTGGCGCTCAGGCCGTAGGGGAGCTGATCGTAAGCAACGACGGGCCCATACTGCGCAAAGACATCGAACAGCTCGCTCCAGGTGAAAAGGTTAAAGGTGAATCCGTGCAGGAGCATGAAGGCTGGCCCCTGCACTGCCTGGTCAAGTTGCGCCAGGTAATGAAGCTCCTGGCTTTCATCGCCCGAACCCGGCAACGCGATGAAGCGGCTTTCAGGGGCTGCGACCAGCGCGGCATCGGTGACCCCGGGCGCTGGCTGTGAGCTGATGACGAAGGGGCCGAGCAGGGCCGCGACCAGCCCGAACAAGAGGGTCAACAATAGGAGACTTAGCAGGATGCGCAGCAGGGTTCGCATGGGTAGAAGGCGCGGCAGGCAGGGTTGGGTTTTCGCGTGAACAGGGACTGACGGATGCTAGCACAGGCGTTTCGATTGCCTCTGCAAAGGGTTTTCGGCAGTGGCCGAGAGCAAGGCACAATCGCGAGCTATCTCTGGCGGCTTGGCTTTAGTAGAATCGGACTTAGCTTTCCTTCTTAACGCTTTCACTCAAGGCGATTACCAATGATCGATCGCGGGTTTTGCTTCGGCCTTGTCTTGACCTTGCTCGGCGCTCCGAGGCGCCCGCCGGCGCATGGCCGATCGCAGCGTCTGCTGCTCGTGCTAGCGTTCATCTTGGTGGCCGTTGCGCTGATCTCGGGCTGTGCGACCAAGCCGGCCGCGACGTCCAGTCCTTACGTTGATCGCGTGCTGGTGAAGAAGTCGGAGCGCATGATGGAACTGCACAAGGACGGCGCCGTTTATCGCACCTATCGCATCTCGCTTGGCGATCAGCCTCGCGGTCACAAGCTTCAAGAGGGCGACGAGCGCACGCCCGAAGGCAACTATGTGCTGGATTGGCGCAATCCGAACAGCTCGTTCCACAAGTCCATCCATGTCTCCTATCCAAATGATCTCGATCGTACCGTCGCCCGCTCGCTCGGGGTCTCGCCGGGCGGCATGATCATGATCCACGGCCTGCCTAACTGGCTCTCGTCGCCGCGCCTAGCCGAGGAGTACCGGCGCAGGGACTGGACTGATGGCTGTATCGCGGTCGGCAACGAAGAGATAGAGGAGATCTGGCGCCTGGTTCGAAACGGCACGCCGATTACCATCCTGCCTTAGCTCCGTGAGCCAGGCCTGGTCCAGGATGTAGCCCCAAGTTGGCTCTAGACCTAGCTTAAGAGGTGGCCCGAGTGAACGAAGTCCTTCATACTTTGTGGACTTCCCGGTCACCGTTGCACAGGCCGCCCCGGAGCGGCAGAGGTTGAAGATGTTATTTGTTGCTATTTTTTGGGTTGCCGTCGGCATCATCATTGGTTGGAACTGGCCTCAGCCGCCCTGGGCCAGGGAAGCGCAGGACAAGCTGGTTGGTTTCGTTAAGGGCGTGATTGGCAAGTAGTTCGCCCGCGCTGAGCGTTCGGGGCAATCCCAGCTGCTTGCTCAAAAGCACCTGATCCGAGACTATTGATCAATGAACTGCTGGGCCCGCTATCTGCTGTACTTGGTCATCGCGACCCTTGCGCTCGGTCAGATCCTGGCCGCTTGTGGCCAAAAAGGGCCGTTGTACCTGCCTGAGGATGCCTCAGACGACGCCAGCCAATCGGCGCCGATCCCACCGGACACCTCTGACGAGGACCTTGAGGCCCTCGACGACGTGCCGGTGGTCCCGTCCGAGCCAGCTAGCCCCTGACCTTCGCCTATGGATCATTTTAACTATCAGGGCGATCAGCTCTATGCCGAGCAGGTTCCGTTGCGAGCCATTGCTGAGCAGTTCGGCACGCCCTGCTACGTCTACTCGCGCGCGACCCTGACTCGGCACTGGCGGGCCTTCGATACCGCCTTCGGCGCAAGCCCACACCTGATCTGCTTTGCGGTCAAGGCCAACTCCAACCTGGCGGTACTCAATCTGCTCGCCCGCTTGGGTGCTGGTTTCGATATCGTCTCGGTCGGTGAACTGGAGCGGGTGCTGGCGGCGCAGGGCGATCCAGGCAAGGTGATCTTCTCTGGCGTCGGCAAGCGTACCGACGAGATCCGGCGTGCGCTCGAGGTCGGTATCCGCTGCTTCAATGTCGAGTCGGCATCCGAGCTGGCACGCATCAACGCCGTTGCAGTCGAACTCGGCCTGGTGGCGCCGGTATCGCTGCGGGTCAATCCGGATGTCGATGCCCAGTCCCATCCCTATATCTCCACCGGGCTCAAGGAGAACAAGTTCGGGATCGACATCGAGGCTGCCGAGACCCTGTATCGGCGCGCGGCCGCTCAGCCTGGACTGCGCGTGGTTGGAATCGATTGCCATATCGGCTCGCAGCTGACCAGCCTGGGGCCCTTCATCGATGCGCTGGATCGGGTGCTGCTGCTCGCTGATCGGCTCGCCGAGCAAGGTATCCCGATCGAGCATCTCGATCTGGGCGGCGGTCTCGGCATCCGCTACACCGACGAAGAGCCGCCGTTGCCCGACGCCTATGCCGCGGCACTCTCGGAACGGCTCGGCGAGCGTTCGTTCGAGGTGATCCTGGAGCCGGGCCGGGCAATCGCTGGCAATGCCGGCGTTCTTTTGACCCGCGTTGAGTATCTCAAGCCGACGCCGACCCACCGCTTCGCCATCGTCGATGCGGCCATGAATGATCTGCTGCGCCCAGCCCTTTATGGTGCAGAACAGGAGATCGTGCCGGTGCAACGGCCGAGCGCCGAAGGTTCGGCAGAACACTTGAGCGAGCCTTCCAGAGCTTCTCTCGGTGAACAGGCATGGGCAGCCGAGCTGGTCGAGATCGTCGGTCCGGTCTGTGAGACCGGCGACTTCCTCGGTCGGGGGCGCCGGCTGGCGCTGGCTGAGGGAGACCTGCTTGCGATCCGCGGCAGTGGTGCCTATGGGTTCTCGATGAGCTCGAACTACAACAGCCGACCGCGCGTTGCCGAGGTGATGGTCGATGGCCAGCAGGTCCATCTGGTCCGTCGCCGGGAGGCGATCAGCGAACTGTTTGCGGGTGAAGAGGTGCTCCCATGAAGCGGACACCAGAGCCGGAACTGATGGATACCCAGGTCCAGGCCGAGGCCTATGCCGCAGCCGATTTCACGGAATCCAACGAGCTGTTCTTGCGTCTTCTGGTCGAGCAATTACCAGGGCCGTTGAAGGGCGCGCGGGCGCTCGATCTTGGCTGTGGTCCAGCAGATATCGTGATCCGATTTCTACGTCGCTTCCCGGAGGCAACCTGCGACGCCCTCGATGGGAGTCAGCCGATGCTTGACATCGCACAGGCCGATCTCGAGCGCCTGCCGGAACTTGCCAGCCGTGCCCGTCTAATCTGCGACAAGCTGCCATCGCCGCGGCTCGAGACCCGAGCCTACGACCTGATCCTTTCCAATAGTCTCCTACACCATTTGCATGATCCGCAGGTGCTCTGGCGCAGTCTGCCTGCACTAGGCCGATCCGGCGCGCTGGTGCTGGTCATGGACCTGATGCGTCCTGCCTCATCGACCTCGGCGGTAGCCCTTGTCGAACGCTACACTCGGGGCGCGTCGCCAGTCCTGCGCCAGGACTTCCATCACTCATTGTTCGCGGCCTTCGAGCCGACTGAGGTTGAGGGTCAACTTCGTGAGGCCGGATTGCAGCAGTCGCTGTCGGTGCAGGTCGTTAGTGACCGCCATCTTGCGGTCTTGGGTAGACTGCCCTGATGCGGATGCGATTTACCAAGATGCAAGGGCTAGGTAATGATTTCGTTGTCATCGACGCGATTCGGCAGCGGCTCGAACTCACCCCCGGGCAGATTCGCCAGCTCGCGGATCGCCACTTCGGTATCGGTTGTGATCAGGTCTTGCTGGTCGAGCTGCCGCGCACCGATGATACCGCGTTTCACTATCGTATCTTCAATGCCGATGGCAGCGAAGTCGAACAATGTGGCAATGGCGCGCGTTGTTTTGCACGTTATGTGCGTGATGAAGGCTTGAGCACCGCTGATTCGATTCGCGTCGGAACCGCGGCAGGTCCGATCACGCTGGAACTCCAGCCCGACGGGCAAGTGAGTGTGGATATGGGCTTGCCACGCTTTGATCCTGCCGCCATTCCACTGCTGGCGCGCGCACGCGCTCCGGCCTACGATCTCGGAGCCGGCTGTCGCGCGTTACGAATCGGCGCCGTGTCGATGGGCAATCCCCATGCGGTGCTTTCGGTATCTGATGATCTCGATGAGGCCCCGGTGGCGGAACTCGGTCCGCGCATCGAGCGTGACCCGCTGTTCCCACAGGGCGCCAATGTCGGTTTCATGCAGCGAGAGAGCGCAACGGCCATCCGGTTGCGGGTTTGGGAGCGGGGCGTTGGCGAGACCCTCGCTTGCGGGACCGGCGCCTGTGCCGCGATGGTCGTCGGACGTCTCTGGGGTGAACTCGATGAGCAGGTCAAGGTGAGCTTGCCGGGCGGGGCCCTGGTCGTTGATTGGCTTGGGGAAGGCACGTCGGTAAGAATGACTGGTCCGGCAGTTCGCGTTTTCGATGGGGATATCGAGCAATGAGTAACCGCAGTACTGAGGCCGCATCGGTGGTCAACGACGAGTCGGTGGCCGCCTGGTTGATGCGGCATCCGGACTTTCTGCTGCGCTATCCTGATGTGCTTGCTAGGCTCAATGTGCCGCATGGTAGTGGTGGTGCGGCCTCGTTGATCGAGCGTCAAGTGACCGTGCTGCGCGAGCAGCTCGCCAATGAGCGCGGCCGGCTGAACCATCTGGTCGCCCGGGCCCACGATTATGAGGCCTTGCTCACACGCATACATGATCTGACCTTGCGTCTGATCTTGGCGCCCGACCTACAACATGCCTGCAGCGCGCTGGAGCAGGCCCTGCGAGAGCACTTCAGTGCTGACGCAGTGGCGGTGAAGCTGTTTCCTGTGGATGCCCATGAACGCGCGGCTGATCCACTGGTTCGCAGCTTCGTCGATTTTGTGGATCGGGAGCGCTGTCTCTGTGGGCCCTTTGCTGCCGAGCAGGCCGGGGTGCTGTTCGGTGAGCTCCAGGTCGAGATCCACTCGGCCGCGCTGATCCCGATTCGTGCGCACGAGCAAACGGGCGTACTGGCCATCGGCAGCGCCGACCCGAAACGCTTCGCGCCGGATATGGGCACCGATCTACTCGAGCGACTCGGCGCGGTTGCCGGTGCCAAGTTGGTCAGCCTGGCCCACCTCGACCGAGCCGGTTCAGCCAGCAATGGCAAAGACCCGCAAGTGGCCTCGGCCTGAGCTGGACGCTGACGCTGTGTTAGACGCAGAAGCCGGGTCCTGTCTGCACTCAACCTTAGAAGGAGACCCCGATCCTCTGTTGCCCCGGTTCCTCGCTCATCTCGCCGATGAGCGGCGGCTCTCGCCCCATACCCTTAGTAATTATCGACGCGATCTCGAGCGCATCAGCCTCTGGCGACTCGAGCAAGGCATCCAGACCTGGCCGGAGCTGCGCGATGAGGCCATCCGCCGCTATATTGCGGCTCGGTACCGCAAGGGTATCGGCGGCCGCAGCTTGGCGCGCGAACTCTCGGCCTTGCGGACCTTCTTCGACTTCTTGTTACGCGAGCGCCTTGTGTCTCACAACCCGGCGCGTGGACTGCGCGCACCCAAGAGTTCACGACGGCTTCCAGGTAGCCTCGATGCTGACACCCTGAGCGCATTACTCGATGGCGATACAGCTGGGAGCGGGGGCGCCGATGCCAAGGCGAGCGTTGGTGGTGCGGTGGAGGAGGGCGCGGACAACGAGCCGCTGATGTTGCGCGACACGGCAATGGTCGAGCTGTTTTACTCCTCGGGCCTCCGGCTCGCTGAGCTGATTGCGATCGATGTGCTTGATATCGACCCAGCCGATGCAACGCTCACCGTAGTCGGCAAGGGATCAAAGACCCGTCGGGTGCCGGTCGGCAAGGCCGCGTTGCGGGCGATTGCTGCCTGGCGCGCGGTGCGACCCTTACTTGCCGCGCAGGACGAGCCGGCCCTCTTTGTGAGTTCGCGCGGGGGACGCATCCATCCGCGCACGGTCCAGGCACGTCTCAAGCGCTGGGCGCAGCAGCGGGGAACTGGACGCAACCTGCATCCGCATCTGCTGCGCCACTCGTTTGCGAGCCATCTGCTCGAATCCTCCGGTGACCTGCGCGCCGTGCAAGAGCTGCTCGGGCATGCCGATATCGCGACCACCCAGGTCTATACCCATCTCGATTTTCAACACCTTGCGCAGGTCTACGACCAGGCGCATCCACGCGCGCGCAAGCGCCGTTAAGACGATGGCGGGTCATCCGCGCACCGGTCCGTCTCGCGCCCCGCGGGTTCTTCTCTACAGCAGTCAAGGTTGCGCGCAGTGTCGACGTGCCAAGGCCTTTCTTGAAGCGCGCGGCATTGCCTATAGCGAACTCGATGTCGGCCGCAGCACAAAGGCTCGCAAGGCGTTGGAGCGCCTGGGTGCGCGCGGTGTGCCGACCATTCTGATCGGCGACCAACGCTTGGACGGTTTCTCCGAGCGTGCCTTCCTCGCGCTCTATCAGCGCCAGAGCAAGCGTGGATCGGGCTAAAAGACCATACCCTTATCTTGGTTTTACTTGCCAAGTGCTGAGATTGTCCTAATCTGTGTTAGCGTAAGTGACAGAAACGTAAGTTTTGAAGAGGCTAAAATGCCGTCTGACGCGCTTCTGTCTAGGTCTGCTAACGCTTAAAGACAATCGCTTGAGGAACCTCCCATGACCGACTCGACCACCCGCTCCAATCGTCTCGTTGTCATTCTCGGCCTCAGCATGGCGCTGGGTCCGCTGACCGCTCTCTCGTTTGGCAGTAAGTATGCCGACGAAGAGACTCTGGCTCGCGCACAGGCGGGACTGCAGAATGCAAAGCCTACCGACGTGCTTGGAAAGTACGGCGACGTCAACGGAGTGCCTTCCTATGCAAGCTCCAAGACCTTGGAAGACGTGCTCTCGGGCTCAGGCGTCTTCGATGAGTTCCGGGCGGCAATCCAGGCTAGCGGCAAGGCCGACCTGCTGAGCGGCAACAACTCATACACCCTGTTTGTCCCCAGCGACGAGGCCTTTGCCAAGCTGTCCGAGGAGCAGCGGGCCGCTCTGCGCGATGACCCGGATGCGCTGGCCTCGCTGGTGTCCAGCCACATCGTACCTGGCCGCTACAGTGCAACCGATCTGATGCAGATGCGCGAGGCCCGCACCATCGGCGGTGCGTCAACTGCCGTTGGGCCCATGGCAAGTGCTGACGGACACATTGGTTTCGGCAGCTCTGATCTGATTAAAAGCAACATCCACGCGCGCAACGGCATCGTCCATGTCATCGATCGCGTGAATCTGTAATCTGCATCGTACTCAAGGTAAAGGGGGCGGTGCCGCCCCCGGCGACCTAAGCTGCGAGGAAATGAACAGGCCCGGTATGCCGCTCAGGCATATCGGGCCTTTTGCTGCCTAATGGAGACGGTCGGGCTCATGCCGGAGCGCATCCAGATAGACCTGCTGCTCATGCAGGGCCTCGGCCTGGATCCTGAGAAGCTTCTGGTAGTCTTCAGGCAGTTCTTGATCCATCCCGGTCTCTACAAAGCGCTGCAACGTCTCGGCGGTGTCCTGCAGCAGCGTTTCTAGCTCGCTGAGTAACTGCCTGTAGTCGTCGTCGCTCATCTCGGTCATGGGCTTGGGTCGAAACGGTAGCTTAGGCGCTCGATGTCCGGCGCAAAATGCTGTGCGACCAACTCTGCGGTTTCATCGTCGTAATAGCGGCGAAAATCAGCGCCGCGGTCATTGGCCTGGCGACGATGCGGGAGTTTGGGTGGCGCTATACCGATGCGAGTGCAGGCCTGGTTGAAGTCTTGCTCAAGGCGCTCGTAGCGGCCAATGAAATCGACGATTAGGTTGCCGCGTAAGTCGATCAGATAATCGGTTTGCAGCTCGATCGATGTGTCGAGGTGGTATTGCGGTGGCCGCTCGGGGTCAAGCTTCCAACGCAAGAAGGCAGCAAAATCCTGGTGGCTCCCTAAGAACTGAGGGCGCTCGCGTCGGATATGGTGAAAGGAGCTGACCTGCAGGTCCCAGGGGTTGCGGACGAAGGCAAACTTGAACAAGGCGTCGAACCGCTCGCGCGGAAGCAGTTCTTGAGCAGCGATCGCCTTGGCGTGACGCGGCAGTTTGCTGGCGATGCGATGCCCACTCAGATGGCTCAGACGGCTGCAGATAAACATCGGCCAATACCAGGGGTCGGCCCAGCGCCGACGCGCCAGTGCGGCGCGCACGCTGGTGCCGCCCGTCTTGGCAATGTGAATGAATAGGAATTGATGTTTGGGCGAGAGCAACATAGGGTATCGTGCAGCCTGGCTCAGACCTCTGATGTGTTCCAGTTATTGAACGCCAACAGCCAGGAGCCAATGCCTGGATTGGCTGCTCCCCTGGCCAACAGGTACTCGCCGACCTCGATCATCAGGCTGCGGAACTCGCGCACCTCCATGGCCCACTCGGTCTGCGTTAACCCTGGGTTGTCGGCCATGGTCTCGGCGGCCAGTGAGCCAGCACCGGCCCACCAGGCATTGTTATCGAGCCGGCGCCAGGCAAGCGCTGGTGATTCATGGAGCAAGCGCAGGAGCGCCTGGACCTCAGCCGCTCGCGGGTGATCGATCCGCTCGAGCAACTCAGCGAGCCGTGTGAGTGTACGCTGTAGTGATGCGTCTGCGGCAGTCATTAGCGCGGCAACAAACAGGCGAAGGGGCGAATTCTGAGGCATCCTGTTTGTGCGAGGGTGACGCGATCGATGTCCAGTGAGACAGTCGCCGACAGGATTAGGTCGCAAGCTTGGCGCATCTCGCTGGAATCAAGAGGCGACGCCATGGGCGCTGCTGTCTGCTCTATCCTGCCGGTACCGGGACCAAAAGTCACCGCGTCTTGATGTTTAGCCGACACCACTTACCCCTCCTCGCGCTGTTGATCTCTCTCGGCATTGCCTGGAGTCCGATCCGAGCAGAGTCCTCGTTCGATCATGTCTTTCGCAACCACGCGGCTACTATGTTGCTGATCGACCCCAACATCGGCGCGATCCGCGATACGAACGACCCGTTCTGGCATTACCAGAGCGGGTTAGAAGCTAAGGTTGATCTACAATCCTCCCAGATTCAGCAGTATATTGCACAGATTCGCTCACAGGATCGGCGCACGATCATCGTCCTCTTTGCCAGCCTGGTTGGATGGCTGTTCTGATGCCGATGGCGTTTGAGGAGAGCCGCCTGCTGGTCAGGCTCCATCACGTGGTCGATGGTGCCGAGGCACTCAGGTGCTTGCGTCGCGAGACTGACGCCTTCGCCGACACGCCGGGTCCCGATCTGATCCTGCTGGACCTGAACATGCCGCGGATGAACTCCGGGGAATTCCTGCAAGAGGTCAAACGGGATGCCGGTCTTCGTTCCATCCCGGTCGAGAGTTACGATCTCGGGGCCACCGGTTACATCGTCAAATCCGTCGATCTTGACCAATGGTTCAACGCGGTCAAGGGGATGGAAAGCTATTGGTTTACGGTCGTGAAGCTGCCGCAATAGGCTCGTCGGCAGGCGCCGCTGGCGCGCCTTGGGCGGGGCTGTCTCTATCAGCGGGGCTGTCTCTATCAGAAGCGCCGCTCGTGTATGCGGTGCCGCAGCCTTTGTCGCAGTGTTCGATGAACTCGGCACCGGCAGTCTGTCGCTGCCGCCTGCGGTGCTCTTCGAGTACGTCCGTGTCGACTCAACTCGATCTAAGACCAGCGCCCGGCGCAGCGGCCGGGCTTGGATTCGAGGTCGATAGCAATCGCCTTAGTGCCTCTCCTTAGTGCTCGCTCGGCACCAGGTCTCTGTAGGCGTGCCAGGTCGCGTGGCCAACCAGCGGCATGGCGACCGCCAAGCCCACATAGAAGGTTATGAGGCCAAGGCCGATGAAGAACACGATGAGTAACGCCCAGAGGGTCATCGGCGCCCAGTTCTGGGTCACCGCCTTCACACTGGTGCGGATCGCAGTAAAGCCATCCACCTTCCGATCCATCAGCATTGGCACTGAAATCGCGCTGATGGCGTAGGCCAGCCAGGCGAGCAGGAAGCCAACCGCCAAGCTGGCAAAGGCAAAGGCATTGTGCTGTCCGGAGAGGAAGACGTCGCTGAAGAAGTTTTCCAGCGGTGGATGCATGCCGTTGAAGAGCAGGGCGAAGAGGACGAAGTTCGACATCATCCATAGCTGCATGATGATCAGCAGGCCGGCAGTGATGACCCCTAGCTGGGCCTGATTACGACGCCAGGCCTCGAGTGCGCTGCAGAATTGGATCGGCTCGTTGCGCTCGACATGGGCACTCATCTGATACAGGCCGAGACCGATAATCGGGGCTAGCAGATAGAAACCTGCGGCCAGGAACGGCACAATAAAGAACATGCCTTCACCCATCAGGCCGAGGGTTATCAGGCCGCTGAGCAAGACGATGATGGCGCCATAGGTCAAGCTATACCGACGAGCCGCGAGCATGTCGTGCCAGCCCTTTTCGATCCACTGCCAAGGGTGGGCGAGACTGATTTGATTGACGACAATATCCTCGGTCTTGACAGCGTCGACGGCGGTGGTTTGCTCCATCGCGAATTCCTCCGATTGTAATCTGGTTTCTTGACACAAGCCTAGGCTCGACCCCATAAGCGCCCTGCAGTTTGGGCATGATGGCTCGGGGTCGAGCCACGAAAGCGGGGCCTCAGCCGGGCTCCGCGTGATAGTTATTATCGGGCTGTTGCAGTTGAGCCCCGGGGTCAGCCGAGGGGGCCAGCTTTGTAAGCGCAGAGTTGTCGGGTCGAACGCTAAAAGAATGTGCGATTTGCCGATGAACCCCGACGCCCATAATTTGGTCCAGTCATTGATAAAACGCAAGGAATATTGGTGAAAATGATGATCCGGCAACGGTTAGCCGCGCGAAAACTTGTCAAGTCGAGGTATCGATGGAGCTGAAATGTCCTTTTGCATCGCCGATCACCAGTGGCCGAGCCTGTTGCGCCCATGCGCATGAGGTTGTGCGCCGGGGCGGCTCCGAGTACGACTGCCAGGAGCCGAGCGCGCACAGGCGCTGTACCGACCTGCATGTGCGGCTCAAGGCGGTCGCCCTGTCAGCCTTCCAAGTCGAGGACGACCTGACGGCGATGCCGCACAGTGTGTTGGTCAAGACCCAAGGCGGCGGGCTGGCCGGCCTGCAGCGACTGATGGACGGAGACTCGGCATCGATTGACGACGTCAGCCTGCTGGTCGAGCAGGCTGTCGCGCGCTTCGGCGGGCTCGACGCGCTGCCGGTCGAGGAGTTGGCAGTCGACATGACCGGCTACAAGCTTGAGCGTCGCACCCGGCGCCGGTCCTGATGTGCCGCTGCCTCGCCAGTTGCCCGAGGCTAGGGGGTTGAGTAAGTGGTGGCGTCGACGCCAGAACCGAGATCTGCTGAGCTGCTTCTCAGATACTCGGGCAATGGGCTCATCCCAGGGCAACTGCCGTTCAGGGCCCCGGCGTCTCCCCACTCGTCGAAACCGAAAATCTTCGCGCTCAACTCATTGCCGAGACGTTGGCCTACATGGGTGGCAGCGATGATCGAGCGACGACCGATCCGGCCGATGTCCCAGGTGCGAACAACGATGTCCGGCTCGCGATGGCTGAGCGGGCTGCCGGCAAGCCGTTCAGCCAGTCAGTGACTCGGCCCTATGGCTGCTCGGTGAAGTACTGACTGCAGCCGGGCAGGCATTGGTCTCTGAGGCGGCGCCATCAAACAGCGTCCGCTTGATCCGGTCGAAGCGCGCATCCAGATCCGCTGAAGGCGCTGCAGGGGAACTCAGGTACCAGTCACGGAGCAAGGCGGTGATATCGTCACCGCCGCGGGTTTCGCCGTCGGCCATGCGGTCGCGTAGGCGCTCGACCTGGCGTTGCATCCGTTGCGTCTGCAAGCGCTCCGGCGATTGGACCTGGCTGATGATCTCAAGGTTCAAGCATAGGGACTCCCGCCGGGCCAGGTTCTCGTTGAGCAGCGCGGCTAGTGCACCGCGCTGATTCGGCTCGTGGCAACTGCTCAGGACCCGCATGAAGGCCTTGTCCATTGCTGTGGCGAGATCAGCGTCCTCGATGCTCGGCAAGGCCTCCCAGCCCTGCTCAAGGCGCTCGCAATTGGGCGCACCGCTGGCATCATCAGGGAGTGTCGCATCGGCAGTATCGGTGCCGTTAATCGACTCTTGCGCGCTGCCAGCCTTCAAGCTTGACTCTGTCGTGATCAGCTGGCGGCCGGCTCTGTCACAATAGGCGGCTCGGTCGGACAGGTGCTCAAGCCTGGCCCAGCGCTGCGCCTCATGGAGGCCGCTGAGCCGATCCTTGGCCGCCGCGAGGGCCTCGCGCCATTGGCGGTTCAGCGTCGATTGCGCCTGGTGAGGAACGGGCAGTGCCTCGGTGTCGGTCCAGCGTCTCTCGAGTTCGCCGATCTGTTGTTCGAGCGCTTCTGGTGACTGCTTGTGTTCAGCCTCCGCCAGTGCCAGGAGATCCTGGCAGATGGCCTCTCGCGTTCTCTGGTTCTCGCGCAAGCTCGCACCGCGCGCCTCGGACTCGGCGGCCCGGCGCGCAAACACGGCATCACTGGCAGCGCGGAACTGCTGCCAGAGGGCATTCTCGTCGCGATGCCGTGCTGGCACGGTGGTGTGCCACTGGCCCTGAAGCTGCTTTGCGGCATCGATGGCCTTGCGCAGGTCCGGCTCCTCGACGAGCGCGCGCATCTGTTCGAGCAACTGATGTTTCTGCGCTTGGTTGCGTTCGCGTTCCTCGGCCAAGCTGCGATCGAGCCGGCGCAGTGCGCGCCGGAAGCGGCCTTCGACCGCCCGATCCTGGCCGCTCTGATAGTCGCCGCCGGGGGCCTCGACCAGCCGGTTCCAGGCCTGGCGCATCTCGCGCTCGGCGCGGTGCAGCTTCTTCCAATCGACACGCTCCCAGTCGACCTTGGCCAGGAAGTCCTCGAGTCGGTTCGCCAGCGCCTCGCGTTGCTTGCGGTTCTCGCTGCGCAGCGCTGCTTGGGCCTCAAGATAAGGCCGGCAGCGCTCGCGAATCTGCTCGGCGGCTTGGCGAAAACGCGCCCAAAGCGCGTCATCGGCTGGGGCGCCTTGGCGCTCGAGTGCCTGCCATTGGCCTTTGAGCTGCTCTAAGCGGTTGATGCTGGGCTCATCGGCGTGTTGGGTGTCGGCGGCGAGGGCTTCGATCTGGGTGCAGATCTGCTCCCTGTGCTCGTCGGTGCTCCAGCGTCGCCAATGGCGCAGCTCGCGTAGCTGCGGGGCGATGCCCTTTAGGCGCTCGTCGGTCGCGGTCAGGATCTCGCGCCCGACGCTTGCGCTACGGCCATGCTCAAGGGTTGCGCTGATGCTCTGGTAGAGCGGATCAGCCTTCTTCAACTCGCCGTGGTTCAGATGCGCCTCCAGCTCGGTCAGGCGCTCCGGTAGCTGCTCGAGCTTGCGCAGTAGTTGCTTCTGATGTCGCTCGAAGCGTTGCTCGAGACGCTCAAGTCGCTGGTCGATCTCTTGCAGTGCGGCTAGCTGCGGCTGTCCCTCGGTGGCGGCCTTGTCGGAGGTGCGTTTGGCGGCGGGCGCACTGTCGTTCGCGCTGCCAGGATCGGGGCTCGTGGTTGTTCCCTGGGCCTTGTTTTGATGAGCAATCGCATCGGCTAGCGCTTGCGCGCTTGGCAAGCGCCTGCGCCGTTTGCGCAAGCCCTCCAGTGTGCGTCGATCTGGTACCGCGTTGCGCTCGCTCTGTCGGCGCAGATCGGCGAGAAGCTGTTCCGCGGTTTGTGCGTCCTGTTGGAGCTGTCGCTGCCGTGCTTGCAGTGCCTGCTCGGCTTCCCGGTAGGCCTGCGCTAGTGCCGGATGCGTATCTGTTTGTTGACGCTCGGTGTCCCGCCAAGTCCTGAGTAGACATTGGCGTTCTTGCTCGAGAGAGTTCGGGGCGAGTTCGGGCGCACGTTGAGCGAACGCGCGCAGCGTTTCGATCAGCGCCTCGCGATCGGGGTCACCGGCGGATAGCTGTCTAGCTTGCTGCTCAGTCCCGTCCTTGGCGCCAGTCTCAAGCTGGTGTTCAGCTTGGCCCTCCTGCTCGGCGATCTGTGCCCCAGGTGCCTGCCGGTAGGCCTCGTAGTCCGCCAGGAAGCGCTGCCGCAGATGCTGAAAACGATCGCGCAGGTCCTGAGCCGCATCTGCCTCGATGGTCTGCCATTGCTGCTCGAGATGCCCGAGCACGGCGCGATCCTGTAGCCAGTTGTCGTAGCGACCAAGGCCCTCCAGGCGCTCACAGAGCGCGGTGCCGAGTTCGCGAACGCGCTGGGGACGCTCTTCCTGTTCGATGAGTTGCTTGAGTCGTTCGCGGGCGAGGCGGTAGACCCGTTTGTCGCGCTTGGCGATGGCCTTGATGATCCGCTCCAGCGCCTGTTTTTGTTGCACGTGCTCGGCGGCGGCAAGCCGATTGCCGGCGACCTGATCATTGATCGCGCAGCTTGCCAAGACCCCGGGGTCCTGAATCCGGCCGATCGCTGCCAAGCGCAGCTCGGCGTCCTTGGCTTGAGTTGCTGCGTGCGCGAGCAGGCTCGGATTGGCTCTCAGGCTGGTCCCTGGCTCGACCAAACGGCTGAGTTCGGTGAGCCGGATCTCCAAACTCGGTGCATTCGCATCGAGTCCGCACAGCAGCCGCCGGTAGCGCGCCTCGGCCAGCTCACGCACACCGGCGTCGTCGTCAGCATCGGCCAGGTCTCGCAGTCGCCTCAGATCGGTGAGTTGTCGGCAGGCATTCCGGCGGACGTTAACCTCGGTGCTCTCGAGTGCGTTCGCGACCTGAGTCTGTTGAGCGTCAGGATCCTTGGTCTCGGCGCGTCGGCCGAACAGACGTTTCAGCAACATGGTGACGATAGGAAGGTGACGGCAAGGTGACCGGCCATTGTATACCCCTCCCAGGCTGAGAACCCCCTGGCGGCGACAGTCGGTCAGGATCACAAGATCAGGACCTGAAGATTAGGGGCAACGGGGTCAGCGTTCGCCGACGAAGGGGTTGCTGCGGCGTTCCTCTCCGAGCGTTCCGGTTGGGCCATGTCCGGGGATAAAACGCACATCGTCGCCGAGCGGGAATAGGCGCTCGCGGATCGAGCTGAGTAGCTGCGCGTGGTTGCCGCGTGGAAAGTCGGTCCGGCCGATTGCACCGCGGAACAGTACATCGCCGACCTGCGCCAGACGCGCTTCGCGGTTGAAGAACACCAGATGGCCGGGCGTGTGGCCAGGACAGTGCAGCACCTCAAGGCGGTGCTCGCCGAGCTGCAGCTGCTCGCCATGCTCGAGCCATTGGTCCGGGCTGAATGCGGCCTGCGGCGGGAAGCCGAACATCTGTGCCTGCTGCGGCAGCGCATCGAGCCAGAAGGCGTCGTCGCGATGCGGACCAATGATCGGCAGATTGAGCTGTGCCGCCAGCTCGGGCGCGGCGCCGACATGGTCGAGATGGCCATGGGTGAGCAGGATCATGCGCGGCCTGGCGTCGAGGCGGCTCAGGGCCGCGGAGATGCGTGCCGATTCACCACCCGGATCGACGATCGCTGCGCTCAGCGTTGCGGGGCAGACCAACAGGGTGCAGTTCTGCTCAAAGGGGGTGACGGGGATGATCTCGAACTGCATCAGTTGGCCTCCTGGGTGGGGCTGCGGTGGCCGGCGCCCTTGCGCATCAGCAGCGTGCGGGTGCCGGCAAGGCGGTCGTACCAGGTAAGCTGGTCGCGGTCAAACAGCATCCACCAGAGTCCGAGACCGGCAGGGGCGAGCGTTAGGATCGCAAAGCCGATGCGACGCAGTGCATCCATGGCGTCGAGCGGCGCGCCGTCCTCGCGCAGGATCAGCAGCCGCCAGGCGCGCATCGCCAAGGTCTGACGGCCAGCGGTCCAGAAGTAGAGGTAGTAGCCCAGAATGACCGCCAGCAGGTAAAGCTGAAAGACGAGGCGTGCGAGGCCCTGGGTCAGATCGGCCCCGGTCAGGCTCTGGACGACGATGGTATAGATAAAGGCGGCAGCGATAACTACCGCGGCGACAAGGAGTAGGTCGTAGAGGATGGCGGCCAGACGGCGCGGCAGGCCGGGGTCGCGTGACTGGGAAAGGTCGGTCATCAGTGGCTCGAAGGTTGATCTGGGAGAGTTGCGTTCTATTAGACTGCAGCTTACCCAGATGGGTCGATGGTTGGGTAGGTAGCCGTGCGTTGGCGGTTGTGGCTGCGGCCGTCGGCCGATGGGCTAGACTGTGACGCTAGCGGCGATCTCGACTTTCAATGCATCGCTCGAGTGCTCCTTGATGGCCTCCAAGACGCTAATCTCTGAGGTCCTGTCCCAACTACGGGTTGCTCTGTGAAACTCCCTCGCCTCAGCGTCAAACCGACCCTCTTTAAGCTGTTGCGCCGGCTGCCGATGCCGGTGATCGGGATCTTGATCGGCCTGATGGCCGGTTTAGCGGTCTGGGTCGTGCTGGATCAGGTACAGAGCAGAGCGGTGGAGCGCATCTTTGGACGTGAGCTCTCGATGCGTCTGGATTTGCGGGCGCGCGAAAGCCTCATCCGCTTCGATCAATACATGGCCAACTATGCGTCTACCACCCGGCTGCTGGCTAATCATCGGCGTTTGGCGCAGTACCTGGAGCCGCTCTTCTGGTTCCCCGGCGAGGATGTCGAGCCCGTGGTCTATGGCGGTTTCCGTCCATTCTGGCTGCCAGATGTCTTCGGTCGCAATGCGCTACTGGCGCCTAGCCACGTCTTGCTGGTGGACTCGCGGGGGCAGTTACGTGAGATCTATCAGGCCGGTGATCAGCCTCTGCCAGCGGAGCTGAACACTGATCTGGGCCAATGGCTTGGTGACCTCGACGAGGTGCAGACCGTGTTGGCGCGCCTTGGCGATCGTCCTTATCTGGTCGTCAGCGATCGCGTCGAGGACGCTAGCGGTTACACCATGGGCAGCTTGGTGGTAGTGGTGCCGGTCGATAAGGATTTCTTGGCTGCCTCTGAGGGCAGTTTCTCCGCCGACCGCTCAGCAGTGGCGCTGATCGATGCCGATGAGCAGCGCATCCTGGCCAGCAACGAGCCGCAGCAATTGATTCCGGGCACCTTGCTGAGCGATTGGGGGGATGAATATCTGGTCACCTCACAGTCGCTACCAGCGTATGAGGGCTCCAACTGGAACATGCTGTTCGCGACCTTCATCCCACAGCGCAGTGTCGCCAAGATGTCGAGCAAGGTGATCGACTTTGAGCGCAATCAGCGCCTGATCGCGGCGCTGGTCTTCATCGCTGTGTTCACGCTGGTGATCTACATGGTCTCGGCGCGCCTGAATAAGGTGCTGAAGCGTATGACTCGATTCTCTCAGCGGGCGCTCGGCATCGAGCAGCCGGGCTTCAAGGTTGGCGGCAACCAACTCGTGCTGCTCGAGGAATGGATGCAGCATTTCACCTCGCTGGTCTTGCGCGCACGCGAGGAGATGCGGCGCAAACACGAGCATGAGATGCGGGAGACCGAGGCGCTAAAGGCGGCCATCATGGAGGCCTCGCTGGACTCGATCGTGACCCTGAACCGAGCAGGGGTGGTGATCGACTACAACCCAACGGCGGAACGCACCCTGGGGTTTGACCGCCATCGCATCATCGGCACTGATTTCGTGCGTGCATTCATTGCGCCCAGTGATCGTGCCAATTTTATCGGGCTCTTGCAGGAATCGAGCCGGCGTGGTCCACAAGGAGCGCGCCCGCACACCCGCACCGAGCTCCGTGCGGTGCGCAATAACGAGCAATTGTTCCCGATCGAGATCTCGATCGTGCCGATCGCGCTCGAGGACGAGCCTGTCTACACCCTCTATATCCACGATATTACCAAGCGTAAGGAGGCCGAACGCGAGATCAAAGGGCTAGCCCGCTTCGCCAGCGAGAGCCCGAGCCCAATCTTGCGCGTCAACGGTGCCGCCCGCATCGTCTACGCCAACAGCTCGAGCCAGCCGCTGATCGCTGCCTGGGAGACCGAGCCTGGTGGACCCCTGCCGACACGCTGGTGCGACCAGGTCAGAGAAACCCTTGAGGGTGGCGAGACCCGCGAGTATGAAGATGATCTAGGCAGCACCATCTATTCTCTGCTGTTCGTGCCGATTCAGGACCTTGGCTATGTCAATATCTACGCGCGCGACATCACAGCGGTGCGCCGGGCTGAGCAGGAATCGCGTCAGCATCAGGCCGAATTGGTGCATGTGTGCCGACTGAGTACCATGGGCGAGGTCGCGACCGGCATGGCCCATGAGCTCAACCAACCGTTGTCAGCGATCGTCAATTACGCCAACGGAGCGAGCCGACGCCTGAAGAGCGGCCAGGATGATAGCGCGCCTCTGATCGATGCGATGTCGCATATCTCGGGGCAGGCGCAGCGTGCCGGCGAGATCATCAAGCGGCTGCGGGCGCTGGTGGGCAAGCAGCAGCCGATCCGATCGGTGGTGGATCTCAATCTCCTGGTGCGGGAGGTCTGCAGCTTCGTCGAATTCGAGACCGCCAAGCTCGAGATGCAGATTGAGCAGCAACTTGCCGAGGAGGCGATACCGGTGGACGTTGATCTGGTGCAGATCGAGCAGGTGCTGCTCAACCTGGTGCGCAACGCGCTCGACGCGCTCGAGGAGACGGCGCCTGGCGGGCGAGCGCTGATGGTCAGCACGCAACGCGTCGGTGCTCGCGCCCTGGTGCGCGTGCAGGATAATGGCCCCGGCATCTCGCCGCAGCGTATGGATCTGTTGTTCGATCCCTTCTTCACGACTAAAGAGAGCGGAATGGGTATGGGACTACCAATCAGTTTGACCATCCTCGAGGATCACGACGGCACGATCCGCGCCGAATCCGAACCCGGCGCTGGCGCCCTGTTCGAGGTCGAGTTGCCGGTCGTGCTGGAGGATGTGGGCACTGCCGATGGACAAATCGCGGTTGAGTTAACCGATGCGCGTGATCTGGGTCTGATCGCGCGTCCACGCGCCGCGGGGACGCACGGATGAGCAAGGAGCTAACCGTATTTGTGGTCGATGATGATCAGGCCATGCGTGGCTCGTTGCAGTGGCTCATCGAATCGGTTGGTATGCAGGTCGAGACCTTCGACTCGGCGCATGCGTTCCTCGATGCCTACTACCCGGGCCGTGCCGGCTGTTTGCTGCTCGATGTGCGTATGCCGGTGATGAGCGGTCTCGAGCTGCAGGACTACCTAGGCCGGCGTGAGATTCGGATTCCAGTGATCATCATCACCGGTCATGGTGATGTGGCGATGGCGGTGAAAGCGATGAAGGGCGGCGCGGTCGACTTCATCGAGAAGCCGTTCGACGATGAGCAGTTGCTGAACAGTATCCGCAAAGCGCTGCAGTTCGACGAGCAGCATCGTGCGCTGCATGCGCGTAAGGCCGAGATCGCTGCCCGACTCGCCGAGCTAACCCCGCGCGAACATGAGGTCATGGACATGGTGACGGAGGGAAAATCGAACAAAGAGATCGCCGCGGCGCTAAGCGTCAGCGCCAAGACCGTGGAGGTGCATCGAGCGCGGGTGATGGATAAGATGCGCGCCGACTCGCTCGCCGAGCTGGTGCGCATGGCCTTGATCGCCGGCGGCAGCGACGCGTGAATCGCGGCCAGGGCAGCGGCCTAGCTTGGCTGCAAAGGGCTTGGCTCCAACGGCGCCGCCCGGGCAACAGCCTAACACTGAGCAAGCCTTGCTGATGCCAGTGTCTTCAAATCGTCGGACAGTGCTGGCGTGGGCCTTTTATGACTGGGCCAACTCCGCCTTTGCGACCGTTGTCATCGCTGGCTTCTTCCCGGTCTTCTTCAGCCAGTTTTGGGCCAGCGAGCTGTCGGATACCAAAAGCACCCAATGGCTTGGCTACGCCAGCAGTGCGGCCAGCCTGCTCTTGGTGCTGAGTGCGCCGATCCTGGGCGCCCTGGCCGACCAACTCGGCGCCAAGAAACGCTTCTTGCTCGGTTTCACGCTGCTCGGTCTGCTCGCGACCGGCGCCCTGTATTGGGTCGGCGCCGGCCAGTGGCAGATGGCGCTACTGCTGTACCTGGCGGGGCTGATCGGCTTTTTTGGTAGCAATATCTTCAATGACGCGCTGATCACCGATGTCGCGGCGCCGCGCGATTACGAGCGGGCCTCATCGCTGGCCTATGCGCTGGGCTATCTCGGTGGCGGGCTGCTGTTTGCCAGCTTCGTGCTGATGGTGCTCATGCCGGAGCGTTTTGGCCTGGCCGATGAGGGTGCGGCGGTGCGTCTGTCTTTCCTCGGCGTGGCGCTCTGGTGGTCCCTGTTTAGCTTGCCATTGCTGCTGCTGGTGCCGGAGAGCAAGGGGCTGGGGCGGCGCAGTTTCCCTGCTGCGGTCCGTGGTGCCTTTGTCGAGCTGGCGCTGACCTTTCGGGAGATCCGCAAGCTGCCGAACACCTTCTTGTTCTTGCTCGCCTACTGGTTCTACATCGACGGCGTCGATACCGTGATGTTCATGGCAGTGAAGTACGGGCTGGACCTCGGCTTTCCGAGTTCGAGTCTGATGGTGGCGCTGCTGATCACCCAGTTTGTCGGCTTCCCGGCGGCGTTGATATTCGGTCGGCTTGGGGCCCGGTTTGGACCCAAGCCGGCGATCCTGCTCGCGATTGGCGTCTACGTGTTGGTGATCGCCGCCGCCTCGCAGATGAGCCGCGTCGAGCACTTCTATGCACTCGCGATCTCGATTGGTCTGGTGCAGGGCGGTATCCAGGCCCTGAGTCGGGCGCTGTTCGCGAGCCTGATCCCGGCTGGACAGACCGCTGAGCTGTTTGGCTTCTACAACATGGTGGGCAAGTTTGCCGCCGTGCTCGGTCCCTTCTTGGTCGGCACGGCGGCGGTCGTGGGTGGTGATCCGCGCCTTGCGCTGCTCCCGATCCTGCTGCTGTTCCTGATTGGCGCGGCGCTGTTGTGGAGGGTGGATGTCCGCGTTGGGCGGGCGGCTGTTGCAGCGCTAGTCGTGCCTTCAACCCCTAGGACTAACGTTAGCTAGTCCATCAGCTCGGTCAGACCCCAGGATGCTGTTCTTGCCCGGAATCAGACCAAGTGGTCGTTTGTGCCGAGTTGCCTAAAGGTTGTCTCCGCCGTCTAGACGCAACCGGGGCTGGTATGGTCTTTGGCTTCTTGCGGGTGGGCGTCTGGGCCTGCTCGCGTTGTCTACCAGCAAGGCGAAGCCAGACTCGACATCACCCCCATTGCATCAGCAGGCGTCGGCATTGGCATCCCGCTCCAAGGGCCGCCGGACTTGAGCCGCACTACATACTCTGCCCACTGCAGCGGTCGCGGTAGATAGCCAACCTGTGCCGCGATGCCGCGCAGCTCGCCGACGAAGGCGATATCGCAGGGTTTATCAGGGCCAGGCTGAGCGGTGCAGAGATCGTGCCGCATGCAGGCCGCATCGAAGGCATCGACCGGTGGTGGCCAGCCGCGGCTCGGATAGTCGATGCCGCACCAATTGCCGTAGATCGGCATGCACTTGAAGGCGGCCACGTTGCCGGCTGTTAGCAGTAGGAGGGCGCCTGCCAGGGCGGCGAAGACGGGGATCAAAGCGGGTCGGAAGGACATCGGGTTACCTCAGGGCTGGTTGTTGATGGAGTCCGATCAGAGAGTCGCCAAGCCTGGCTATCGACGCTTTAGCCTATCAACCGCAGATGATCCAGATTGGCGCGGATTAAAAAAAGGAAACAGTGGCTTAGCGATAATACTAAGGTCGCCGACCAGGTGACGCAGGGATTGGCCGTCGTGGCTAATGTCTCTGCGCTTATCTGCGTCATCTGCGGTTGAAATACTCTTTTTGGGGTTGGCAGTGTCCCCTGGTTGTTGCGCTTTGGGGCCAAGAGCAAGAGCAAGAGCAAGGGCAAGGGCAAGTGATGAAAGCGATGAGTGCTAGCCAGTGATGTCGGTCACTCGCCACTGCGTGCCATCGAGCGTCAGAATCACAAAAGTGGGGCTCTGACCCAGTCGGCCAAGTCGGATGACGAAGCGGTCCCATGATTCAAAAAAGGCGAAATCGACGGCGTCGATGAAGCTGGTGCCGATCTGTGCACCGGTCTGGCCAGGTGGTTGACCAGCGGCGCGCCGGCTGGCAGCAAGCAGTGTGCTGCGGACCCAATCGAGGGTGATGGCCTGGTCCAGCGCTCTGTCACCCAGTTGTTTGAGATTGTCCGAGAGCCAGCCTAGCACCTGATCAGTGTCGAGCTGGAGCCCTGTCTGGGCGCGGCTTTGGCTATCGGTTGCGCCGCCGTTCTGTTGGTTGCCCTGGCCGCCGCCCCGGTGCCCCAAGTTGTTCGGCAACAGCCCCTCAACGCTGCTATTGATACGCGTCTTGTAATGCGATTGGATGGCGGCCAAATCCACAATGGGCGTCAGGGCCTGAGCGTCGGGCTCAGCAAGCGCGCTATTGATCCGCAGGATGCTGTAGTAAGGCCAGATGCCATAGAGGACGATGGCGAGCAGGAGCAGGAGGCCGAGAAAGCGTGCCATGGCAGTAGTCCGATCAACGTGTGCTGGAGAAGTCTTTTATTCTACGGGGGCCGCAGTGGCCGTGCTGAACCTTCCAAGGCTGGCATAATCCGAGGCTATGACGCGATTGTCGACCTGACCTTGCAGCCGTTCTTATGAGTGATTCCGCGACCTCTGGGCTCGAATACTATCTCGTCGGCGGCGCGGTGCGCGATCGGCTGCTCGGGCTTGAGGTCGAGGAGCGCGATTATGTTGTCATCGGCGCCGACGCCAACGAGATGCTGCGGCGCGGCTTTCTGCCCGTGGGTAAGGAGTTCCCGGTCTTTCTGCATCCGCAGACCAAGGACGAGTATGCGCTGGCGCGCACCGAGCGCAAGACCGCGCCGGGCTATCACGGCTTCGTCTTCCACGCCGAGCCGGGCGTGACCCTGGAGCAGGATCTCGAGCGCCGGGACCTGACCATCAACGCGCTGGCCGAGACTGCAGATGGACGCATCATCGATCCCTACGGCGGTCTCCAGGACCTGGAGCAGCGCCGACTGCGCCATGTCTCGCCAGCCTTTGGTGAAGACCCAGTCCGCATCCTGCGCATCGCGCGTTTCGCCGCCCGGCTACGTGGGTTCGGCTTTCGTATCGCCGATGAGACCTTTGCCCTGATGCAGCGCATGGTCGACGCCGGCGAGGTCGATGCCTTGGTGCCAGAGCGGGTCTGGGCCGAACTCTCCAAGGTGCTTTGCGAGCAGCGCCCGGGCGTTAGGTTGTCGCTGTTCTTCGAGACCTTGCGCGCCTGCGGGGCGCTGCAACGTCTGCTGCCTGAGCTGGACCGTCTCTGGGGTGTGCCGCAGCCGGTCAAGTGGCACCCTGAAATCGACACCGGGGTGCATGTGATGATGGTGCTCGACACCGCGGCGCGGCTCTCGCCCGAGGCCGAGGTGCGCTTTGCGGCACTTTGTCATGATCTCGGCAAGGGCAATACACCGCCTGAGATCCTCCCCAGCCATCACGGCCACGAAGAGCGCGGCGTCAGGCTGCTGGCTGCTCTCTGCGAGCGGCTGCGGGTGCCGAAGCGCTATGGCGAGCTGGCGCGGATCACCGCCCGTTTCCATGGCCAGGTACATAAGGTCGCTGAGCTGCGTGCCGCCACCATCCAGGATCTGTTCGATGGCGTCGATCTGTTCCGCCGCCCTGAGCGTTTTGAGCAGATGTTGACGGCCTGCGAGGCCGATTTTCGAGGCCGCACTGGCTACGAAGAGCGGGACTATCCACAGGCCGACCTCATGCGCCGATTCGCACAGGCTGCGCAAGCCGTGAATGCTGGTGCGGTCGCGAAGGCCACCGCAGACAAGACGCTTATCCCGAAACGGTTACGCGAGGCCCGGATCAGCGCGATCCGTCAGGCCCGATCAGGGCGAGCCGCCTCGACCGGAGGCGGAACTGACTAGCCTTCAGCGGCCCGCAACTGCTTCTCTTAGGAGTTCTCCTGCCTGGAACCCATCGGATGGCTAATTTCCGTTCGCACCTGACTGTCGGTGCCCTGGTTTCCGGGGTCGCGGCCTTCGCCAGCTATGGCGAGGGGCTTTCAAGCAGCACCGAGACCCAGGCCCTGTTCGTGCTCGGCACAGCGGCAAGCCTGCTGCCGGATATCGACGCCGATGATTCGAAACCGGTACGCGGTCTGTTCAACATCGTTGGCATTGTCATTGGCTTTCTGGTGGCGTTCCGCTTCGCCGGGCGTGTTGGCCTGTTCGAGCAGGTAGGGGTCTGGGTCGGTGTCGCATTGTTGGTGGCCTTTCCGCTGCGTTGGGCATTTGCGCGGCTGACGGTGCATCGGGGTATTTGGCACACGCTGCTGATGGCGATCGTGGTGACCCTTGCGGTGACTGTGGTCGCCGATAGCCTGCTCGGGCTGGACGAGGTCCTGGCTTGGCTCGCTGGTGGTTTCGTACTGCTTGGCTATCTCACCCATCTGACACTGGACGAGGTGGCGAGCGTTGACCTGCTGGATCGGCGCGTGAAGCGGTCGTTTGGCACGGCGCTGAAGCCGCTCAGCCTGCGCGCCTGGCCGTGGTCGCTGGTTCTCATCGGGATGACCGTCCTGCTGGTCGGGCTGACACCCGATCCAACGCCGGTGCTCGCCGGCGTCGGTCAACTCTGTGTCGTGGTCGAGCCGCTCGCCGCCCACTGGCCTCGGTGGTAGACCGATGGCTCGTCCCGTTGCCACTGGCCTC
>CAZEZH010000020.1:28126-31575 GCA_964516305.1 uncultured Halochromatium sp.
CCACTGGCCTCGGTGGTAGACCGATGGCTCGTCCCGTTGCCACTGGCCTCTACCGCCCACTCGCCACCTTGGACTTTCTGAGGCGGACAGCGCAGCGCGGTGTAGAAACGGCTAGACCCCGGCCTCGACCCCGACCTCCTTCGGGTTCGGCCCGAAGCGATTGTTGCCCTTGGTGCTGTCCTGAATCAGGAAGAAGATCAGGATGATCGGGCCGACAATCGGGATCAGCGCGATCAGCACCCACCAACCTGTGCGGTCAGTGTCGTGCAGACGCCGCACGGCCACGGCGATGCCGGGAATCAGCACGGCGAGCGCGTAGAGGCCGCTGAGCAGCCCCATGCCGGCCTCTTGGTCAAGGGTTCCGAGCAGGTTGTCGATGAGCAGGAGGGCGGTGATGATCAGGAAATTGATCAGGAAGTAATACCAGTACTCCTTGCGGCGGGCGCGGCCCGTGAAGACGGCATATTTCCGTAAGACCTCAAGATACCAATTCATCTATTTCTCCAGTGAGCTTTGCGCAGGTACAGCTGAGGGATGGCAGCTGGGCAGGGGACTCGGCGTCGGTGTTGATTGGCGCCCTCCAGCTCTGGATGATCCCGTCGGGGACGATTCGCTGCAAGCCCTGGCTGCATGAAATCTGCGGCGAGCCGGACTGTGAGCGGGCTGCGGTGGCGTGCCCAGCTATGCGTAATCCCTTAGACTCCGGCTGGGTCGTCGCTGTTCACGAGCGACTAGAACAATAGCATCGCCACTAGAGGGGTCTGATGATGGAAACCTACGCCGAGATCTATCAACGCTCGATCGAGCAGTCTGAGACCTTTTGGGCCGAAGCCGCTGAGGGACTGCATTGGGAGCAACGCTGGGAGAAAGTGCTCGACCGCACAGCGCAGCCAACCTCGCGCTGGTTTGCGGGTGGCCAGCTGAATACCTGCTACAACGCGCTCGATCGGCACATCGACGCCGGCCACGGCGAGCGCTTAGCGCTGATCTACGACAGTCCGGTCACTGAGCAGGTGCAGCGCTACAGCTACCGGGCGCTGCGCGATCAGGTCGCGGCGCTGTCCGGCGCGATTGCCGCGCAGGGCGTCGGTCGCGGCGATCGTGTCATCATCTACATGCCGATGATCCCAGAGGCGGCGATCGCGATGCTCGCCTGCGCGCGCCTGGGGGCGATCCATTCGGTGGTGTTCGGCGGCTTTGCCGCGCGCGAGCTGGCGACCCGCATCGATGATTGCCAGCCCAAGCTTGTGCTCTCTGCCTCCTGCGGCATTGAGCCGAACCGGGAAGTTGCCTACAAGCCGCTGATCGACGCGGCTATCGAGCAGGCCACGCACAAGCCCACAGCCTGTATCATCAAGCAGCGCCCGCAGCTCGTTGCCGAGCTGCAGCCGGGGCGCGATCTGGATTGGGATGAGGCGGTGGCGGCGGCCGAGCCGGCCGCATGCGTGCCGGTCGCGGCCACCGATCCGCTGTATATCCTCTACACCTCCGGCACCACCGGTCGACCCAAGGGCGTGGTGCGTGACAACGGCGGTCATGCCGTCGCACTCCACTGGTCGATGACGAACATCTATAACGTCCAGGCCGGCGATGTGTTCTGGGCCGCTTCCGATGTCGGCTGGGTGGTCGGGCACAGCTATATCATCTACGGGCCGCTGCTGGCCGGCTGCACCACGCTGATCTACGAAGGCAAGCCGGTCGGCACGCCGGACCCGGGCGCATTCTGGCGCGTGGTTAGCGAGCATGGCGTTAAGGTGATGTTCACCGCGCCGACCGCGATCCGCGCGATCAAGAAGGAAGACCCCAAGGGCGAGCATCTGGCGCGCTACGATCTCAGTGGTCTGCAGAGCCTGTTCCTGGCCGGCGAGCGCTGCGATCCGGACACCCTGCATTGGGCCGAGGTCCTGCTCGAGAAGCCGGTCATTGACCACTGGTGGCAGACCGAGACCGGCTGGGCCATCGCCGCCAATCCGCTCGGCATTGAGCAGCTGCCGATCAAGGCCGGCTCGCCGACTCGCGCCATGGTCGGCTACGACCTGCGCGTTCTCGATGATCAGGGCCAAGAGCAGCTGCCCGGCGAGATGGGTGATATCTGCCTCAAGCTGCCGCTGCCCCCCGGCTGCCTGCCAACCCTGTGGAACAACGATGAGCGCTTCCGCGAGGCCTATCTCAGCCGGCATCCAGGCTACTACCTCAGTGGCGACGCCGGTTTCAAGGATGCCGACGACTACATCTGGATCATGAGCCGCACCGATGACGTGATCAACGTCGCCGGACACCGGCTCTCGACCGGGCAGATCGAGGAGGTGCTGGCGAGCCATCCCGATGTCGCCGAGTGCGCGGTCATCGGCGTGCACGATGCGCTCAAGGGGCAGCTGCCGCTCGGACTGGTGGTGCTCAAGGCCGGTGTCGAGCGCGGTGTCGCCGAGCTGAATGCCGAGCTGATCCAACGCGTGCGCGATCAGATCGGCCCGGTTGCCGCCTTCAAGCTCGTCGCCATCGTTTCGCGACTGCCGAAGACCCGCTCCGGCAAGATCCTTCGCAGCACCATGGTCAGGATTGCCGATAACGAGACTTGGGCGATGCCGGCGACGATTGATGATCCGGCGATCTTGGATGAAATCGCGCAGTCGTTGCGGGCGATGGGGTATGCGCGGTGAGTGGGCGTTGTGAATTTCGTCTTGACCGATCATGCGGAGAAGCGCTGTATCAGGCGAAAGATCCGCCGCGAATGGATTGCGAGGGCGCTTGATCACCCGGCTCGCATCGAGGACGATCCAGATGACGTTGATTTAGCCCATGTGCTGTACTTGGTTCCGGAGCGCGCCTTTCGTCTGTTGCGTGTGATCTACAACGAGACAGTTGATCCGGTCGCGATCGTGACGGCCTATTTTGATGACGAAGTAAAAGATCTATGAAGCTTGAATTCGACCCCAAGGCGGATGCAGCCTATTTCGAGATCTCATCCTCTGAGGTAGAGACCACTAAGCCAATAGAGCCCGGAATCAATGCCGACTACGATGCCGAAGGCCATTTAGTCGGTATCGAGGTCCTATCGGTGAGTAAGCGCATCCGCCAGCAGTCGCTGGATGATGCCGCCTGAACTGCATTGAGCAATTAGATGAGGTTCTGGGCATGGAAAAACCACTGCGAACTATCAAAAACACGCTGCCACAGCTGATTGCTGCCGAGCGAGCGCAGGTGCTGCAATGGGTGACTCGAGACCTCGGCGGCTCGGCGCCCGGTATCGAAACGCTCTCCGGCGTCTGAGGTGGTGCCGCCTGTATCGTGCGCACCCGCATCCCGGTCTGGACCCTGGTTCAGGGGCGGCGCTTGGGGCTGAGCGAAGCCGAACTGCTAGCCAGCTACCCGACGCTGCGCGCCGAAGACCTGATCAATGCATGGGCCTATGCTCGGATGAATACAGACGAAATCGACCGAGCCATCGC
>CAZEZH010000020.1:31675-37349 GCA_964516305.1 uncultured Halochromatium sp.
CTCGTCCAGCCTGCAGCCGTGGGCGCGGGCATCGGCTAGCAGGTGCGTGCTGATCGCCTCCTTGATGCGGTCCTTGCGCGCGGGCTGGGGCGCGTCGGAATGCTCCAGCGCGATGGCGGCGAGGGCTTGGATGCTGCGCCTGAGCTGGTCGGCCTGCTGCGCCGGGGTGTTGATGCGGCAGTAGTGCGTCAGGAACGCGGCCACGGGCTCGAGCGCCAGTATCCGGTCCAGGCTCTGCTGCCAGGCGTCCGGATCGAATGCCACCGGTGTGGTTGGTGCGAACAGCCAGGGTCCAGCGGCGGTGTCAAATTCCCGGTAGGAGATGCCGAAGGTGTCGCCGGTGAATAGGCCGCTGGAGCCTTCGTCAAAGATGCAGCCGTGGTGGTTGGCATGGCCGGGCGTGTGGATGAAGCTGAGCTGACGGCCCGCGAGGTCGAAGGTCTGGCCGTCATTGGCGGCGATGACGCGCGCCTCTGGTACCGGCTCGAGCGCGCCAAAGTCTCGGGCAAAGGCGTCCTCGCCGTAGACTGCGGTCGCGCCAGCGGTGAGTTTGGCTGGATCGATGAGGTGCGGCGCGCCCTTGGGGTGGGTCACCAAGGTCGCGTTCGGGCAAGCGGCCATGAGCGCGCCGGCGCCGCCGGCATGGTCCAGATGCACATGGGTGGGGATCACATAGTCCACGTGCTCCGGTGTTAGTGCGAGCTCTTCGATGACGCCAAGCAGGCCGGGCACGCTGTTGGCGGTGCCGGTGTCGATAAAGGCGAGCCGGTCGCGCTCGCGCATCAGATAGCAGGCGGCGAGGCCGTCGCGGTAGAGGCCGGTCTCGATGCAGAAGACGCCGTCGGCGACAGCTTGATAATGGGTAGTGGCTGAGTCAGCGGTAGGCATGGTCATTTCCAATGAATGTCCGTCCGCGAACAACTTGAACAGCCTTCAAGCCTCATGGACTGTCTGGCAGGGCCGACTTTATGCCGATTGTCCAAATGCTCGACGGGCAGGCTGTTAGCGGAGGCTCGGCAAGCAGTGGAGGCCGAAGGCGCGAAAGTCCGGATCGATGGCCAAGCAGATCGGCAACGCCAGGCGCCGCACCAGCGCGAAGCTGGTGCAGTCGGTAAAGCTATAGTGCCTGTCCTGCTGCTGCTCAAAGATGGACCAGGCGACGGTCTCGTCTTGCGGGGTCACGCGCTCTAGGCGCGCGACGCGCTGATCCCGCAAGGTGCTGCCGAGCTGATGGGCAACGCTCCAGCCAAGATGGTATCGCGCCAGGGTCAGGGTCTCGTTGAAGATGTAGTTACTGGTGACCAGTCTGCCGCGGTAATCACCAAAGGCCTCCACGACCGCCATGTGGTCCGGGTCTTTCTTGTCCAGCAGGGCATACCAGGCACCGGTGTCGACGAAGGCGAGCTGCAAGGATTCAGTGCTCGTACAGGTGGCGATTGTGATGGCGGCCAACCGCTTCGCCGGTGCCTTCGCCGATGCCGATCAGCGTGTCGAGCGAGTCTGCCGCCGGTGGCTGATCTTCCTGGCCAAGGTGTTCGTCGACGAGGCTATGGAGCAGCGAGGCAAAGCTGACGCCGCGCCGCTGTGCTTCGTCACCAAGTCGCTGGTGCAGCTCCGCTGGGAGTGAAATCTGTGTGCGGTCCATGTCGGTTCATTCGCGTCAGGATGTTGGCGATCAACGCTACACAAGGGCGCTCGTGATGTAAACATCGAAAAGAGCGTTCGGCCGTTATCGATAATCGTCGAGGTGTCATCCTGAATGTGTCGACACCTTTCGCGTCATCTGCTAGTATTTACCCGAAATAACGTAGATATCTGGATAAGGTGTTGACACTTTGCTTGCGCCGCTGATGACTGAGCCTCGCCTGATCGAACTTGATCTGGGTGTGCCGAGCCCTGTCGGCACGCTGACGGATCGCCTATTCGACGCCCTGCAGCGGGCGATTGTCGAAGGCGAGATGGCGCAGGGCAGCAAGATCAGCGAGCCTGAGCTGGCGCGACGTCATGGCGTGAGCCGTGGCTCCTTGCGCGAGGCTATCGCCCGGCTTGAGGCCTGCAAGCTGGTCGAGCGTCGGCCGAACCTGGGCGCACGTGTGGTTGAGCTTAGCGCCGAGCAGTTGATCGAGATCTTTCAGCTGCGCGAGGCCCTCGAGGGCATGGCGGCGCGATTGGCTGCAGAGGCGATGACCGATGCGGAGATCGATGCGCTTGGCGTACTGCTCGACGAGCATGGACAGCAGATCGAGCAGGAGCAGGGGCAGGCCTATTTCCAAAAACAGGGCGATCTGGACTTCCATTTCAGGATCGTCCAGGGCAGCAAGAACCGGCAACTGATCGCGCTCTTGTGCGAGGACCTCTATCACCTGCTGCGGATGTACCGGGTGCAATTCGGGATGCGCAGCAAGCGCTGTCGGCAGGCGTTTGAGGAGCATCGGTACCTGCTGAGCGCGCTGCGCTCGCGCGATCCGGAGATGGCCGAACTGGTGATGCGTCAGCATGTGCGCTCATCACGGCGCAATCTGGAGCAGGCGTTGGCCTGAGCCAAATCGGATGCGAAGCTGCGCGCTGACAAAGAGACGCTTTCATGGATTCAAGCCGCCATGCATACAGACCGCCATGCATTCAGTATTCGATGCGGTATGGGAAGCCCGAGCTGAAGGTTGTGCAAGCGGGTCAACCCGATCAGCATCTTGCGCGCAGCTTGCGCTAGCTGCGGGCCTCCGCCATAGGAGCGCGAGTCTCGACAACAACAAGGCGTCGTGCCGCATAGCTCGCCTTACAACAAGCCACAAAGACCACTGAGGGGATCAATCATGACGGAAAGAACCACCCCCGGCGCCCGCTTCCGCGCCGCGATGGCCGAAGAGCGGCCATTGCAATGCGCGGGAGCGATCAACGCCTACCATGCTCGGCTAGCTGAGGCGACTGGCTTTCGATCGCTCTATATCTCCGGTGGCGGGGTTGCAGCCGGCAGCTGCGGGATTCCGGATCTCGGCATCACCACCATGGATGATGTGCTGATCGACCTGCGCCGCATCACCGATGTCACCGAGCTGCCGGTATTGGTGGACATTGATACTGGCTGGGGCGGTGCCTTCAACATCGCCCGCGCGGTGCGGAGTATGAACAAGGCCGGCGCGGCGGCGGTGCACCTTGAAGACCAGGTGCAGCAGAAGCGCTGTGGTCATCGGCCAAACAAGGCCATCGTGCCGCAGCAGGAGATGGTCGACCGGATCAAGGCTGCGGTCGATGCTCGCTTAGACGACGACTTCGTGATCATGGCCCGCACCGATTCGCTTGCGGTCGAGGGGATGGA
This sequence comes from uncultured Halochromatium sp., assembly GCA_964516305.1. Taxonomy (GTDB): domain Bacteria; phylum Pseudomonadota; class Gammaproteobacteria; order Chromatiales; family Chromatiaceae; genus Lamprobacter. The sequence goes on from CAZEZH010000020.1 coordinate 34,992, forward strand.
TGCGGCAATTGAGCGTGCCCAAGCCTGCGTCGAGGCCGGCGCCGATGCGATCTTCCCAGAGGCGGTGACCGAGCTGGCGCAGTATCGTGCTTTTATTGATGCCGTTGGCGTGCCGGTGCTGGCCAATATCACCGAGTTCGGTTCGACCCCGCTGTTCACCGTCGATGAACTGGCCAGCGTCGGCGTCAGCATCGCGCTCTATCCACTCAGCGCCTTCCGGGCTGCCAATGCTGCCGCGCTCAAGGTCTATCAGTCCTTGCGCAATGAAGGCACGCAAGCACCGGTGATGGAGCTGATGCAAACCCGCGCCGACCTCTATGATTATCTCGGCTACCACGCCTACGAGCAAAAGCTCGATCAACTCTTCGCAGCGGAGTAGGGCCATGACCAACGCCAGCGACACCAGCGTCACCAATAGTGGCTTGCCGAAGCCAAAGAAATCGGTCGCCTTGTCCGGCACCGCTGCCGGCAATACCGCGATTTGCACCGTCGGGGTCACCGGCAACGATCTGCACTATCGTGGCTACGATATCCTCGATTTTGCCGAGCAGGCGGAGTTTGAGGAGATCGCCTATCTATTGATCCACGGTGCATTGCCGACTGCCGCCGAGCTGACCGCCTACAAGGCTAAGCTGCGCTCGATGCGCGGACTGCCTCGGGCGGTGAAAAAGGCGCTGGAGGCGATCCCAGCCTCGGCGCATCCGATGGATGTGATGCGCACCACCTGCTCGGTGATGGGCAGCTGCCTGCCGGAGCGCGACACGCACCCGGCCGCCGAGGCGCGCGAGATCGTCGACCGGCTGATGGCGAGCTTCGGCTCGGCACTATTGTATTGGTATCACTTCGCGGTCAATGGCCGGCGCATCGAGGTCGAGACCGATGATGACTCGATCGGCGGCCATTTTCTGCATCTGCTCCATGGTGAGGCACCAAAGGCGTCTTGGGTGCGGGCGATGCACACCTCGCTGGTGCTTTATGCCGAGCATGAATTCAATGCCTCGACCTTTGCTGCGCGCGTAGTCGCCGGCACCAGTTCGGACATGTACTCGGCCATCACTGCCGCCATCGGCGCGCTGCGTGGCCCCAAGCATGGCGGCGCCAATGAAGAGGCCTTCCGCACCCAAAGCCGCTATCACAGCGCCGACGAGGCTGAGGCCGACATCCGCGAGCGGGTCGGGCGTAAGGAGATCGTGATCGGCTTTGGTCATCCGGTCTACACAGTCGCTGATCCGCGCAATCAAGTGATCAAGCGGGTCGCGCAGGGGCTTTCCGAGGAAGCAGGCGATACGCGCATGTTCTCAGTTGCTGAACGGCTCGAATCAGTGATGTGGGAACTCAAGAAGATGTTCCCGAACCTGGACTGGTTCTCGGCGGTGTCCTATCACCAGATGGGCGTGCCGACGGCGATGTTCACGCCGCTGTTCGTGATCTCGCGCGTGACTGGTTGGGGCGCGCATGTGATCGAACAACGTGAGGATGGCAAGATCATCCGTCCATCCGCCAACTACACAGGCCCCGAGAACCGTCCCTGGGTGCCGATTGAGGAGCGTTCCTGATGAGCAAAGCCGCCACCCTGGACGCCTCGCGTCCTGATTACGATGAGGTGATCCGGCAGATCACCGATTATGTGCTGGACTACGATGTCCGCCAGAGCCGCGAGGCGATGGAGACCGCCCGCTATGACTGGATGGACAGCATCGGCTGTGCGCTCTTGGCGCTGAACTATCCGGCCTGCACCAAACTGCTCGGGCCGATGGTGCCGGGTACCCAGGTGCCGGGCGGTTCGCGCGTGCCGGGCACCCCCTATGAGCTCGATCCGGTGCGCGCGGCCTGGAATATCGGCGCCATGGTGCGCTGGCTCGATTACAACGACACCTGGCTCGCGGCCGAATGGGGGCATCCGTCGGATAATCTCGGCGCGATCCTGGCACTGGCCGATTTTCGCGCGCGTCAAAACGGCTCCCGGGGGTCGGTGCCGGTGACGCTTGGCGACGTGCTGCGGGCGATGATCAAGGCACACGAGATCCAGGGCATATTGGCACTCGAGAACAGCTTCAACCGGGTCGGGCTGGATCATGTGCTGCTGGTGCGCATCGCCTCGGCAGCAGTCTCAGCCGCGATGCTGGGCTGTAGCCGTGAAGAAGTGCTCAGCGCTGTCTCCCATGCCTGGCTCGATGGCTCGGCGCTGCGCACCTATCGGCATGCGCCGAACACCGGTCCGCGCAAGTCCTGGGCGGCCGGCGATGCCTCCTCGCGCGGGCTGTTCCTGGCGCTGATTGCCGCCAGCGGCGAGATCGGCTATCCGTCGGCCCTGACGGCGAAGGGCTGGGGCTTCCAAGATGTGAGCTTCGACGGCAA
>CAZEZH010000021.1:0-36539 GCA_964516305.1 uncultured Halochromatium sp.
GCCATCTTCGGCGGCAAGAACCCGCATCCGAACTTCATCGTCGGCGGCGTCGGTTCGCCGATCGATCTGAACTCGGACTCGGCGATCAACTCGAAGAAGCTGTCCCAGGTGCAGGACATCATCAAGTCCATGCAGGCCTTCGTCGAGCAGGTCTACATCCCGGACACCCTGGCCATCGCCGGCTTCTACAAGGACTGGGCGCAGAAGGGAGAGGGCCTCGGCAACTTCCTCTGCTACGGCGACCTGCCCTACAGCGGCTCCAGTGCCGACAGCAGCGACATGTCCGACCTGCTGTTCCCGCGCGGCGCGATCCTCAACCGCGATCTCAGCACCATCCATCCGGTCGACCTGCATGCCGAGGGCGAGATCCAAGAGTTCGTCGCCCACGCCTGGTACGACTACAAAGACGGCAAGCAGGCCGGTCTGCACCCGTACGACGGCGAGACCAAGCTCGACTACGACGACCGCGGCGGTCCTAAGCCACCTTACAAGCAGCTCAATGTCGACGACGGCTATTCCTGGCTCAAATCCCCGCGCTGGAACAGCAACTCGGTCGAGGTCGGACCACTCGCGCGCATGCTGCTGCTCTACGCGGACAGCAGCGCACCGGCGCATGCGCAGGCCAAGGAGCTGGTCGACTATTCACTGACCACCCTTGGTCTACCCGTCGAGGGCCTGTTCTCAACCCTCGGACGCACTGCCGCACGTACCCTGGAATCGAAGATCGTCGCCGACGCGATGCAGACCTGGTACGACGCCCTGATCGCAAACATCCGTGCTGGCGATACCCAGACCTTCAACGCCGCACTCTGGGAACCCTCCAGCTGGCCGAAGCAGGCCCGCGGGGCCGGTTACATGGAGGCGCCACGCGGAGCGCTTGGGCACTGGATCGTGATCGAGAACGAGAAGATCGCGAACTATCAGGCCGTTGTGCCTTCGACTTGGAACGCCGGTCCGCGTGATCCGTCTGGCATCCCGGGCGCCTACGAGGCGGCACTGGCCGACAACACTCAGCTGCATGATCCGCATCAACCGCTGGAGATCCTGCGCACCATCCACTCGTTCGACCCCTGCATCGCCTGCGCCGTGCATCTGGCAGACCCAGAGACCGGCGAGCAGATCGAGATCAAGGTAAGCTGAGATGAGAGGTTCGACTGAACGGAGTCACGATAGGATGACCACAACCGTCGACAGAGACCTGATCACGGCTCCCGTGCAGGCCTAAACACTGCAAAGCGCCATCTGAGATCAGGCCTTCGACCCGAACGAAGCGGATGCCACCCGAGCGCAGGAGTCCGGCTTGTTGCCGGCTCCTTCAGCGCAAACGCCCCAAAACACATATCCTATCTCGCCAACGAGAGAACGGCTGAGCTTTTGCACAATAATCCTTTCTTGATGCTCGACGCTCCAGTAGGCTTTAGCTTCTCGCTGAGGTTGGCTCAAGGCATTGGTTTTCCACCCGTCATTGGCAAAGCCGTGCTGGCCCGCGCTACATCCATAGACTCAAACGCTGAACTGAAGCGCGCGCGCCCTCGAGTCAAACAAGCAAATTCTGTCCGAGCACTTGACCTAAGAGGCTAAAACATGGACTTGGCGACCATCATCGGCATGCTCGGCGCCACGATCATGATCGTCGCGGCGATTTCGCTTGGGAACTCGCCGCTCATCTTCCTCAACCCCGTGAGCTTGCTCATCGTGATGGGCGGCAGCATCTTGATCGTGCTCTCGCAGATGAGCTTTTCTGAGGTACGCAATGCGTTGAAAGCGGCCGCCAAGGCGTTCAAGTCAAGCTTACCGGACACCGAAGCGACCATCGACGAGATGCTCGATATCGCCAAGACAGCGCGCAAGAGCGGCCTGCTGGCGCTCGAGGATCATGAATCCGACTCGCGATTCCTCACTCAAGGGCTGCAGATGCTGGCCGATGGGTACTCACCGGACATGCTCAGAGAGGTGCTCGACAAAGAGCGATTACTGACACTCGAGCATAACCGCTCCGGTGCCCGTGCCTTCACCCTACTTGCCGAGGTCGCGCCGGCCATGGGCATGATCGGAACCTTGATCGGCCTAGTGGATATGCTCTCCAATATGAGTGATCCGGCATCGATCGGGCCAGCGATGGCGGTCGCCCTGCTCACCACCCTCTATGGCGTACTGATCGCCAATGTCATTGCCAACCCGATTGCCGAGAAGCTAGAACTCCGGACCTTGCAGCAAGAGCAATTGCAAGCATTGTGGACCGACGCCCTGCTGGCGATACAGCAGGGGCGCAACCCCCGGGTTGTCGAACAGATGCTTGTCACCTACCTGCCGCAAGAGCGCCGGGATAAGCGCGGCGACGGCGACGCAGATCAGGCCGCCAAGGGCGAACCTGGCGCTGAGACCCAACAGGAGGCGGGCAATGCCTAAGAAGCGCGTCAAGTGCACGAAGATACCACCCTGGATGGTCACCTACGCTGACCTGATGACGCTGCTGCTCTGTTTCTTCGTGCTCATGCTCTCCTTCGCCGAGATCGACGCAATCCGTTTCAAGCGCCTCGCCGGTGAACTCGCTAAGGCCTTTGGCGTGCAGCGGGATGTCCCGGTGGAATCGATCCCGATGGGCACCAGCCCGGTGATGCAGGAATTCTCACCGGGTCGCGTCCAGCCGATTCCCTTCGACGAGATCCGCCAAAAAACCAGTCTCGAAAAGCCCACTCTCGCCTCCGGCGAGATCGACTCCCGCGTGGCCGAGCGCTTGAGTGAACTCGAGGGAAGAATCGAGGCGACCATTCGCGAGGCTGATGCCCCGGGGAATGTAGCCGTTGAGCGCGACGGCCTGGACATCATTATCCGCATCGATGAGAAAGGAAGCTTCCCCTCGGGATCGGCCGAGATCAGCAATTCCTTCAAGACCTTGCTGGAGGCACTCTCTAGCGAATTGGCTGAGATGCCCGGATACATCGCAGTCGATGGTCATACCGATAATGTTCCGATCAGCAGCCAGCGGTTCCAAAGCAACTGGAATCTCTCGGCCATGCGGGCCGCTGCAGTAACAAACGTTCTCCTTGATAACAAAGACCTCGAGCCTTGGCGCATGATCGTGCTCGGGCATGCTGAAACCCGGCCACTGGTCCCTAACGATTCCCCTGAACAACGGGCCCAGAACCGGCGCGTCGAACTCAGCCTCCGCGCTGGAGAGGAAATCGAACGTGAACTCGGTCTCAGGGACTGAGCCGCATTCTGATGATCGAGAAACCGCGCCTGCAGATGTTGGTCTCAGCGGTCTTGGGCCATCTCAGCCGTGACCAGACGCCTTGGCCTTCAGCAGGTGCTGCACGCTTAGGCCAGCCAGCGTTAAGCCGAAGAGTCCGGGCAGGTAACTGATGGTGCCGTTGACAGCGCGCGCTCGCCCCCTCGAGGTCGGCTCTGGCGGAAGTGGGGGATGCGGCGGCTCATCCGACCAAACAGCGGTAATTCCGCGACCGTAACCGCGTCTGCGCAATTGCTGGCGAACCTTGCGCGCCAGCGGGCAGCCGCCGCTATCCATCAGATCGCCGACGCGAATCCGGGCGGGGTCGAGCCGACCTCCAGCACCCATGCTGCTCACAATCGCGGTGCCTGAATCAACCGCTGCGCCAATCAAGGCCAGCTTGCTGCTTAGGCTATCGATCGCGTCGACCACCTGATCGAAACCGCCGTTGGCAATCAGCGAGGGTAGCTCCTCGACCGCCAGAAACCGCTGCATGCGAGTCAGACGACAATCGGGATTGATGTCGCGAAGGCGCCGATACACCACCTCAGTCTTCTCCTCTCCAAGCGTGCTATGCAAGGCACAGAGCTGCCGATTGAGGTTAGACGCGGCCACAGTGTCGCAATCGGCCAGGATCAGCTCGCCAACACCGGCACGCGCTAGTGCCTCCGCCGCAAAGGAGCCGACACCGCCGAGACCGGCAACAAAGACCCGCGCTGCGCGCAGGCGCTCGACCCCCTGCTCGCCGATCAGGACGCCTGTGCGTTCCGAGAGGCCAGCGGCCGCAACTGCTTGCGCAACTGTTGGTGTGTTAGCGAGCGCAGGATCCTCACCCACATCATCAACCATCGATAAACCTATAAACCGCTGATGACGGGTCCAGCCCCAATAGTCGGCGCGCATTCACTGTCGTTTGCTCGGCGATGCGCTCAGGCTCCGCACCGCGCACCGCCGCCAAGGTCTGCGCGACTTCGGGCAGATAAGCCGGACTGTTACGTTGATATTGGTGTGAGGCGACAGTCAGATCAGGCGCATCGGTCTCGAGCACGATCGCCTCGAGTGGCAGCTCGGCGGCCAGACGGCGCAGCCGGCGCGAGCGCTCGAAGGTGAGCATACCGCCGAAGCCGATGCAGAATCCTCGATCGATATAGCGCTGCGCCTGCTGCAGGCTGCCATTGAACGCATGCGCCGTCCCGCCAATCACCGGCGTCTCAGCCAACAGCCGCAGCATCTCCTCATGCGCCTTGCGCACATGCAAGAGCACTGGTAGCCGCGCTTCACGAGCGATCGCGAGCTGGGCACGGCAGAGTGCCAGCTGCCGATCACGATCAGCATCCTTGGAATGGAAATCGAGCCCGATCTCGCCAATCGCGACCGGTTTGGCGGTGGCCAAGCGCTGCTCGAGTGCGGCCAGATCGCCGTCAACGTGCCGCTCCAGATAGACCGGATGCAGGCCAAGCGCGGGATAGAGCCCAGCGTCGCTCGCACAGATCCCCAGCAGCTTATCCCAGCCCTCGGCATCGATCCCTGGTACCACGATCGACTCCACTCCGACAGACCGCGCAGCGGCCAAGACCTCGGCGCGATCGACATCGAACGCCTCGACATCGAGATGGCAGTGGGTATCTATCAGTGTCATGAGCATGGAGCCAAGGGCGGCCAAGTCGCTTTGTTGGCTGGCTGGCTAGTCGGTCGACTGGTCGCGCCGACTCAATCACCCTCGGCCGCACGCGTCTCACGAATATAGTAGTGTTTGCTCGGCCCGTCGCCGATCAGCCGCGCCTGCACCTCAAACAGCTTGGTCGCCTTGATCAACTCGCTCAGCTTGGCGTAGCCGTAGCTGCGCTGATCAAACTGCGGCGCGCGTTTGTTGATGGTGTTGCCGACGTTCGAGAGTTCGGCCCAGCCGTCATCGTCGGCGGTATCCTCGATCGCGCGCCGCATCAGGGTCACCAGTCGGGCATCAGCGCGCAGCTCCTTGGTCGCGAGGCGCTTTGGCGACTTGGTCGTCGCATCCTCGCCCTTGAGCAACTCGGTAAAGATGAACTTATCGCAGGCCGCGACGAAGGCATCTGGCGTCTTCTGCTCACCGAAGCCGTAGACGCGCAAGCCCGATTCCCGAATCCGCGCCGCCAGCGGTGTGAAATCGCTGTCGCTCGAGACCAGGCAAAAGCCATCGAAACCGCCGCTATGCAGCAGATCCATGGCATCAATCACCATCGCCGCGTCGGTCGCATTCTTGCCCTTGGTGTAGGCGAACTGCTGGCGCGGCTGAATGCTGTGGCGCAACAGCACGTCTTTCCAGCCGCCGAGATTCGGGCGCGTCCAATCGCCGTAGATGCGCTTGACCTGCGCGGTGCCATAGTTCGCGACCTCCTCGAGCAGACCATCGATGACCGATGCCTGCGCGTTGTCTGCATCGATCAACAACGCGAGACGCTTCTCAGTGGTTTCCGCCATCGGGCTTCAGCTCCAAAAGGTTAGGGGATCACCACATCAGGTCGTCAGGCACCTTGAAGTCGGCATACTCGTCATCGCTGCCATCGGGCTCTGGCTGATTGTGCACCAGCACCAAGTCCGCCTCGGCGCTCGCGAGACGCTCGGCGACGGCAGCCGGAACCAGCTCGTAGAAATCATCATGGCGAACGATGGCCAGGCTGCCAGCGACCAGATCGCGATGTTGGGCAGCGCTCACATAGAGCCGTTTTAGCGCCTTGCCATCAGTGAAATTGTAGGCGGTGTCTCCCCCCGAACGCACAACGCGGTTATCGCGCACCAGCTGCCAAAGTGCGATCTGCTCGGCCTTGCGCTTCGCCTCTTCGTCGCGCTGGCGATTCAGCTCCTGATCTCGCTTTCGCTTCTCGGCAGCGACCTGCGCCGCCTGCTGGCGCTGAGCAGCCTCCGGCGGCTGACTACCCGAACGCTTTTGCTTACGCTTCTTGGACTTGGTGCTCCTGAGCTGCTGCTCACTCGCGAGTCCGGCCTTCACCAGCTGGTCCTGTAGAGAGCCTGCCATGCGTTCCATCCTCCGATATCGAGGGCGCAGCGGCCCGTCAGCAGCAAGACGACAATGAGACTCGAATTGTAACGCCTCCACAGGCTTTTCGCGCCCTCTCCTCCTCGCAAGCCCCGAATCAACCCCGGCTGCTCCATCCGGCGGCTCGCCCGAGCTGCACGACTGCAAACGCCCCCCTGAACTTGATCGACAGGCGGTATACAATCGCGCAGCACCCGCGGCCTCCAGCATGAGAGGAGGCCATCAGTCCCCCAGGAGTTCAGCCATGAAACACCATTTTGCCGCCTTCGGCCTATTGATCGCGATCCCTTTGGCCCTTTCGACCTCGGCGCTGGCCAGCGAGATCGGCTATGTCGACATGCAGCGGGTCTTGGAGGACAGCGCACTCGGCAAGACCGCACAGGCCAATCTGCAAGAACGCTTCGGTGACGAACAACAGGCCTTCGCCGAAGAAGAGGCGGCCATTCGCCAGCTGCAACAAAAGCTCGAGCGCGATAAACCCCTGATGAGCACAGCCCAGGTCGAGAAGACCGAGCAAGAGATTCAAAGCCGGATCGAACAATTCGAACAAGACTTCGCCAAGATCCAACAGCAGCTCGCACGGGCCCAGCAGCAGGAGGGTCAAAAGATCCTCAAGCCTGCCCGTGATGCGGTCATCAGCGTTGCCAAGGACCGAAAGATCGACGCGGTGTTCGAGGCCAATCAGGCCGGCGTTGTCTATCTCGACGAGGATGGTGACATCACCGACGCAGTGATCAAGGCGATGGACGCCAGTACTCAGTAGGCTGTCGGCCTGCACCAGAGCCAAACAACGCGAAACCTGATCTCACTTCCTGCGTTTTTACTAACACAGATCAGGTTTTTCCACCCCGACCGACGGAAGTTCATGACCGCTGGTTTACAATTCTGTGGAGGGTCTTGCGCGCGTTGGCAACCGCCGCCCCGCGGCCCGTTCATCAACCGTTCAATACGACACCGGCGTCGCGATCAAAGCGATGCCGTCCCGGAGGTTCGCAAGCCGATGCTTGGAGAAATTCACGATGTGATCCATGAGTTTCCGGAGCTCGAAGGCAAGATCGACGAGATGCGCGCAAGCAATTCTGCATTTGCCGAGCTCATGGATTCCTATGACACACTGGACGCAAAGGTTCGTCAGATCGAGGAGCTCGGCACCCCGGTTGCCGATGAGACCATCGAGGAACTAAAGAAAGAACGTTTGCTGCTTAAGGACAGGCTCTACAACCTACTCCGGACCTAACCCCGGACCAGCGTCAGCACACGGGCAGCGCTTGCACACTGAGCACCCCACCCGCACCCTGACCTGATACCCCGCCGCGTCCAGAGACGATCCCAAGCCAAAGGCCGCGGCGGCACCTCTTTATCCTAGCGCGTTGCGCCGCCAGAGAGCGCGGGGCATCGCCTCGAGCCATGGATAGCGCCCCATGCGATCCTCTACAACGTCAGCTGATCCGTTGGATCGGCCGCGCGGACGCCGCATGCGACCGCTGCTGCGTCTGCTGGGCTTCGCACGCCCCTATCTCGGCCGCTTGCTGTTAGCCGTTGCGGCGTTGCTGTTCGCCGCTGGCGCACTGTTGGCCTTTGGCCAGGTGATTCGGCAGGTGGTCGACACCGGGCTCGCCAATGGCTCGCCGGCCTCGCTGAACCAGGCCCTACTCTTATTCTTGCTCGTAGTGGTGCTGTTGAGCGTTGCCGTTGGGCTGCGCAGCTATCTACTGAACTGGCTCGGCGAGCGTATCGTCGCCGATGTGCGCCAAGCCGTGTTTGAACGGGCCTTGACCCTAAACGTCGGATTTTTCGAGACGACGCGCACCGGCGAGGTAATCTCGCGACTGACCAGCGATACGGCCTTACTGCAGACGGTGGTTGGCTCGACCTTTGCGATGGGCTTGCGCAGTGCGCTGCTCACGGTTGGCAGTCTGGTCATGTTGGCCATCACCAGTCCCCAGCTCACCCAGCTGGTCCTGCTTGGAGTCCCGCTGGTGCTGATCCCAGCTTGGCTCCTTGGCCATCGCGTACGCCGGCTATCACGGCTCAGTCAGGACCGAATCGGCGATGTCGGCGCCTATGTCGACGAAACCCTGCATGGGATTCGCACAGTCCAAGCCTTCTGTCACGAGCCGATCGATCGCGCGCGCTATGGAAACCGTGTCGAAGAGGCGTTCGGCACCGCGATGCAGCGCTCGCTCGCCAGCGCGTTGTTGAGCACACTGGTCACCCTACTGACCTTCGGTGCTATCGGCGTCGTACTATGGTTTGGCGGCCGCGAGGTGCTCGCTGGACGGCTCACCGGCGGCGAGTTGTCGGCCTTCCTGTTCTACGCCATCCTTGTCGCCGGTAACGTTGGCGCCCTGTCAGACATCGCTGGGCAATTGCTGCGCGGCGCTGGCGCGGCCGAGCGCCTAATGGAACTGCTCGAGACCGAATCTGCGATCAAGCCGCCTGCTGAACCGCGTCCACTAACACAGCCGGCTCAGGGCCGAGTGACTGCCGAGCGCCTGAGCTTTACCTATCCGTCACGGCCCGAGCATCCGGCCTTGGCCAAGATCGATCTCGAGATCGCGCCTGGCGAGCAAGTGGCGCTCGTCGGCCCGTCTGGCGCCGGTAAGTCGACGCTCTTCCATCTGCTGCTGCGCTTCTATGACCCACAGCAGGGGGTGCTGCGACTCGATGGCGTCGACCTGCGCGAGATGGAGCCCGCCGACTTTCGACGCCAGACCGTGATCGTACCGCAAGATCCGGTGATCTTCGGTGCCGACGCCTTCGAGAACATACGCTACGGGCTGGACGCCGATGACGCGACCGTCGAGAGCGCCGCTCGGGCCGCCCACGCCCATGAGTTCATCCAGCGGCTACCGGATGGCTATCAGACCTTCCTCGGCGAACGTGGGGTGCGTCTCTCTGGTGGCGAGCGCCAGCGCATCGCGATCGCGCGCGCGATCCTGCGCGATCCTGCGGTCTTGCTCTTGGACGAGGCGACCAGCGCGCTCGACGCCGAGAGCGAGCGTCTGGTCCAGGACGCACTCGAGCATCTGATGCGGGGCCGCACCAGCATCGTCATTGCCCATCGTCTGGCGACCGTGCGCAACGCCGATCGCATCCTGGTGCTCGATCGAGGCCATCTGGTTGCAAGCGGGCGCCACGAGGCCTTGCTCGATGAGGACGGCCTCTATGCCCGACTCGCCGCGCTGCAATTCCAGGACGCAGGCGCCGGCTAGCCTGTCCAAGCGCCGCGTCTGATCAGTCGGCAAAGCCGTAGATGAAATAGATAGTCTCGAGCAGCCGCGTCGGCGCCGAATCCTCACCGAACCAACGCTGGAAGATTTGGTCGATTTCACCGCTGCGGTAGACCTCAGCGAGGCCCCGGTTTACCTCGAGCCGGAATTCGGCGTCGTTGCGAGGCAACGCAAAGGCATAGGGCTCGACCGAAAAATCCGCATCGACGATGGCAAAACCCTCCGCCTTGCCGGTCTCTGCAACCTGACCGACCAGCACCAAACGATCGCCGGCAACCGCGTCGAGCTCATCGGCGATGAGACGCTCCCGCCCGTCCTTGGCATCGCGGATCGGCACCAGTTCCAGATCGATCTCACGCTCACTGAGCACTGGACGCAAGCGCCGCTCAGTGGTCGTCTCGGGGACGACTCCAACCTTGCGACCCGCAAGGTCGGCCAGACTCCGCAGACCGCGATCGCTCTTAACCAGCACCCCGCCGGATTCAACAAAGACGACATTGGAGAAGTCGACTCGGCCTTGCCGAGCCAGGGTCATGGTGGTGGTGGCGCATTCGATGTCCGCTTCGCCATTGGCAACGGCAGCCACGCGCCGCGGGGTATTGCCCTCGATCCAGGCGATCTCAAGGGCATCTAAGCCGAGCGCCTGCTGCACAGTGGTCACGATATGGCGACAAAGGTCCACCGAATAGCCGCGTGGCACGCCTTCGGCATCTTTGAACGAGATCGGGTAGGCATTCGGTGAGTAGGCGATACGGATGGTCTCCGCCGCCTTGATCCGGTCCAGCGCCCCAGTGGCTGCAACGGCTGGGCTTGCCGCAAACACCAGGGCCGCGACAGCAGCGGCGAGCAGCCGTACTTTCCAGCATGGCACGTGCTGGGCAGGATCAGCCATCGGGTCGAACGCCATCAGTGAGCGGACCCTGCTACACATGCGCCTGCTCAGGTCAATCATCGAGGGTACTCTGGCGCTTGATGTGCTGGCGAATCTCTTGCGGCCTCGGCAGGCCTCGGATCCTGAGCTCTGGATCATCGCCAGCGGTGAAGATCTGCAGGTCACCCGCATCGACGATGCGCTGGAACAGCGACTGCTCGATGCGCACCGTGCGCACCGAGGCCATATTGATTTCGGTGTACTCCTTGCTCAGCAGGCCGTGGGTCCAGACCAGCTCACGCTCGTAGATCTCGAGCTGATCCATCAGCGTCGCCAGCCACCAGCGCAGCAATTGAAACAAGCCGATGACAACCAGACCGTAACCCAGCCAACGGACCTCGAGACCCTCCGGCAACTGGAACGGTCGCGTCGGCTCTGGCACAAAGGGAATCGCACCCGTGAGCGCAATCAGCACCCCGAGCAGCACCAAAACACACGCAATGAGAGCGCCGAACGGATGCGAGCGCCAGACCGACGGGTTTGCCTTGTATAGCACCTCAGACATCAAATGGCTCCTTGGACCGGTAGGGCTCGAAGTGGCCCACGCCGCCGGCACTGCCGGCGCACAGGTTATCGCCGCCGGATAGTACCAGCATTAAGGATGTGGGAGAACGTCATCAAAGGCTGCGACCTGCACCAGCTCAGCAGCAGAAAGCCCTGAAAGCGGCAAGATCGAGCACAACCCCGGGCCCATCTGGTGTCGATAGATCGCGGTAGACCGCCAGATTGCTGTCAGCATCAGCGGTCAGGTTACCACTCGCACCAGGTTGGCGATCAGCGCGACCAGTATCCGCGGCGGTCGCCGTCTTGGCATGATCGGCCCCCGTTGACGGGCGCTCCGCTTGAGCGCCCAGCTCAACATCCTCTCGCTCAGCCGAGGGCATCACAGGCCTGCCGAATGAGCCGATATAGGCCCATGGCGGTGGCGGTTGCTGCCAGCGACCATCGGCGGTGCGCATGTGGCGCCGGTCACTGCGAAAGTCTTGCAGGTAATGAGTACCTGGAACCAGCCGAAACAAGGGCTGCAGCGGTGCTTGCAGCTCGGCTGCGCGCGGAAAGCTGCGCTCGAGCCAAATACTCGCGGCAACCGGTAGCGGCAGCCGCGAATCGAGGTCCCAGATACGCCGCTCCTGATCGAGACCGATGCAGTGGTAATCCCACCAGACCAAGCCATCGACACCGCCGGCATGCTGCTCTGCGATTGGGCAGACCCCATGCAGACCGGCGACAAAGACCACCTGTTCGATCCTCACACCCGGAGGCGGCTCTGCGCAGAGCCACCAGATATTCTCCTCGCAGTAAAACGGCTGATAACGAGGTTGATGACGCACCTGGTTCGGCTCGTGCGTCTGATGCGCGACTGGGGCGCGGGCTTGATCACCAGGGCGAGACGACATAGCGCCAAGACATCAACCGGTGTTGCGCATGCCCGCCGCAATCGCGTTGATCGAGCGGAGTAACGGATCTAGCCATTCCTTGCGCCCCTCCTCGCTCGGCTCGTTGCGATACCGTTCCAGCAGGGCGATCTGGATATGGTTCAAGGGGTCCAGATAGCTGTTGCGCCGTGCCAGCGAGAGCTGCAGCTCAGGGGTCTCCTCCATCACCGCATGGAGCCCAGCCACGTTCAAGACCTGCGTCAGGGTGCGTTGATACTCATCCGCGATGGCGCGGTAGACCGCCTCCGAGCGCGTCTTATCCGGCACCAGCTGCGCATACTCATGGGCGATCTTCATCTCTGCCTTGAACAACGCCATCTGCGTGTTGCTGAGGATGGCGCGGAAGAACGGCCATTCTTGGTACATCCGCTGCAGCTTGGCCAAGCGCTCCAGATCGCTCCCACGCCATTGCTCGATCGCGCTGCCGATCCCGAGCCAGGCTGGCAGCGTATGCCGCGCTTGCGCCCAGCCAAAGACCCAGGGGATGGCCCGGATCGAATCCAACGAGCGATCTGCCTTCTTCCGATGCGAGGGCCGCGAGCCGATGTTGAGCAAAGCGATCGCATCGACCGGAGTGGCCTCGTAGAAGTAATCCAGCAGGCCTGGCGTGTCGCAGATCAGACCTCGGTAATGGGTCTCACCGAGCCGCGCCAGTTCCGCCATGATGCCGAGGAAGTCCTTGCGCGGTTTGATCGGCGGCTCAATCACGCAGCGGCTCGCCTTCATCAGACCGCTGATGCCCATGGTCAGCTCGTAGAGTGCCGTTTCCGGGTTGGCATAGCGGTAGGACAGGACCTCACCCTGCTCGGTGAACTTGATCTGCCCATGCACGGTATCTTCCGGCTGCGACAGGATCGCCTCGTGGGTCGGCCCGCCACCACGACCGATGGTGCCACCGCGACCGTGGAAGAGCCGGCACTTGACGCCACGTGCCTCGGCAAGGGCGATGATCTTCTCCTGCGCCTCGTAGAGGTTCCAGGCCGAGGACAGGATGCCGCCATCCTTACAGGAGTCCGAGTAGCCGAGCATCACCTCCTGCAGATTACCCGAAGCCTTGAGCAACGCCGCATAGGTCGGGTTGTCGAACAGCGCCGACATCACACTGTCGATATGTGCAAGATCCTCGATGGTCTCGAACAGCGGCGAGATCCGTATGTGGCAAAACCAGCCGTCCGGGGTATGCCCGGCGAGGCCGGCCAGGCGCGCCAGTAGCATCACCTCCATAACGTGACTGGCGCTGTGTGTCATCGAGATCACATAGGCGCCGAAGACCTGCTCACTGATCTCGGCGCACATCCGCGCCATCGACTCGAACACCTCGAGCGTCTCGCGCGTCTCCGGGGTTAACGTGCCCTTGTCGACGTGGAATGGATGCGGATGGCCGATCGCCTCGGCCAAGGCCAACAGCTTCTGCTCCTCGCTGAAGGCATCATAGAGCGGGGCGCCGGGCTGGCGCGCGAATAGCTCGATCACCGCCTCGGTGTGGCGCGTCGACTCCTGGCGCACATCGAGATGGACCAGATGGAAGCCGAAGGTTTCGACCAACCGCAGCAAATCCTTGAGTTCACCATCGGCCGCACTGGCGTCACCGTGGCTGATCAGCGAGTCACGGATCAGGTAGAGGTCGTCGAGCAGCTCGCCCTCATGGGCATAGCCCTCCGGCAGGATCTCCGGACTCTGGTCATCGTCGATGCGCGCCCGAACCCGCGCCAGCGTGGTCTCGAGCCGATGCCGGACGATGAACAGCTTGCGCCGATAGGGCTCGTGGAAATAACGCCGATGGGTCTGGCGCATCGTATGCAGCCAGTAGTCTTCGTCATCATCCAGGGCGTCAAGGAAGGGCGTCGACGGCTGCACCAACAGGCTCGAATGGCTGAGGATGCGGGTCAGCCGCTGTACCCGAGCAATGTATTCTTCGAGCACCAGCTCACAGTGCATGCGTACCGCAAGCTCGGTGGTTTCCGGCTTCACGAACGGGTTACCGTCGCGATCACCGCCGATCCAAGAGCCGAAGCCGACAAAGCTTGGCACCATGACCCCGCTGTCGCTGCCATACAGGCGGCGCACCGCGCGCTCGAGATTGCGATAGACCTGCGGCAGGGTCTCGAACAGGGACTCGCGGAAAAAGTACAGGCCTTGGCGCACCTCATCGGTCACCTGCGGCTTGTGCACCCGCACCTCATCGGTCTTCCAAAGCACCTGGATCTCACTCAAGATCTGGCCCAGTCGGTCCTGCTGCTCTTCCTCATTCAACTTGTGCCGATGCAGGTCGAGGCTGAGCAGGAAGATGCGCCGATGGGTCTCTAGCGTGGTGCGTCGCTTGGCCTCGGTCGGATGCGCGGTGAAGACGGGCAGATAGGCGAGTTCATTCAATAGCCGCTGCAGCCCAGCCGCATCAACCCCATCGGCATGCAGTTGGCGCAGCGAGTGATCGAACGACCCACGCCATAGCCGCCCGCCGGCACTGACCAGCGAGCGCCGATGCAGGAAGGCATGCACATCCTCGACCAGATGCGCCAGGCTGAAGTAGATGGTGTAGGCGCGAATCACCTCAGAGAGGGTCTGAGGATCGAGCCCATTGATGCGCTTCATCAGCTTTGCGCGCAGCTCTGGATCATCTTCGTCGCGGAGCTTTAAAAAACCCTCGCGTAAGCGTTCCACGACCACGAGCACGCGCTTGCGGCTATGCTCACGCAGCACCTCGCCGAGCAGAGAGGCGAAGAGCGCGATGTCACGCTCGGAACTGGACAGGGGCTGGATGTCGTTCATCGCGATACTACGTTCGGGATCGAGAAGTAGGAGACCCAGAGACGCTCAGGCGAGTTCAACAGCGCCTAGCGCGCGGGATATTGCCCTCCGCCTGCGAGTCTGCAAAAGGCATCCGTTGCGGGAACCCGAGTCTACCCTGCCACCAACCCAATGAAAACCGAGCCTTCCACTCGAGTCGCTGTCAATGCTTGCCGCAAAGCCGCCGATGCGTCTATGGTCGCAGCGCCTGCGTTGGCGATCGTCGCCGGTCCGGCCTTGGCTAACGGCCTTCAACCACTGCACACCGACCTCACTGAGGAGAACCTGCATGCGCCTCGAAAACCCTCTCGCTCACCTGCCTGTCTTAGCCACCCCTCTTGGCTCTAGGCCTAGCTCCAGGCTCGCTGCCAGTCTCGCGCTCAGCCTCACTGTTAGCCTGGCTGCTGGCGCAGCTCAAGCCGAGGTGCAGTCAAAACCCATCAGTTACGAAGACGAAGGCGTACCACTCACCGGGCACCTGTATTGGGACGACGCCCTTGAGGGCCCGCGCCCCGGCATCCTCGTGATCCATGAGTGGTGGGGTTTGAATGATTACGCCAAGCAGCGCGCTCAGATGCTCGCCGAACTAGGCTACGTCGCCTTTGCGGCAGACATGTACGGCAACAATCAGGTCACCGACCAGCCCTCACAGGCCAGGGAGTGGATGCAAGAGGTGACCGTCGATCCAGAGCTATGGCGCCAGCGCGCCAATGCCGGGCTCACGCAGCTTGAGGCAGCCGCTGAAGTGAATGCAGACCAGATTGCTGCCATTGGCTACTGCTTTGGCGGCGGCACCGTGCTTCAGATGGCCTATGGCGGCTCCGAGATCGACGGCGTGGTCAGCTTCCACGGCTCAATGCCAGCGGCTCCAGAAGAGGCCGACGGCAGGATCAAGCCCGAGATCCTGGTGCTCCATGGGCAGGCCGACAGCTTTGTCGCGCCCGAGGTCGTCACCAATTTCCAGACCAAGCTCGAGGAGGCAGGCGCCAATTGGGAGATGGACATCTACGGCGGCGCGCGCCACGGCTTCACCAATCCCGATGCGGGCGACTATGGGATGGACAACCTGCAGCATCATCCGCAGGCCGATGCCCGCTCCTGGCAACGGATGCAAAGCTTCTTCGACGAGATCTTCGCAGACTAGGCGCAGTCTGAGCGGCGGGTTGACTCCGACGCCCGCCTGGCTGGCTCTCACGCTCCAGCGTGGGAGACAGAATTGACGCCTCAGCGTCGCGTGACATCGCAGGCCGCAGGAGCGGCCAGCCAGAATTCCTACGCTGAAGCCTGGGAACGATCAAACGAGCAGCGAACGAGCTACGGGCGCAACGCGGGAGCGAGCACGCGACGGGCCAGGATAGTGTTCGATCGACCAGCCCTTCGAGCCATCGAATGCCTCCTTGGCCTCACTTGGAAAGATCAGGGTGCCGATCACGAACAGCAGCACTAAAATGCTGGAAATGATGAATACTGGGTTGTGTAGGTCCATGCCCCAGGTTCTGATCTTGTCTTAGCCGACCTCGTAGTCGGTCTTATAAAGCTCTCGCATCATCCACACCGAAGGGATAGGTTCTGGCCGTCAATCCAGTCTAACGCTATGCAAAAAACTATCGCACCCTAACAGGTCTCCGACTCATTTTTTTCAAATCACTGACGATTGTCCCGACCGGACATGGGCTTATTTCTTTAGCAAGAATCGCTGGCACCCGATGAAACATTGGCTTTGGTTTTCCGTTGTCGTCATCCTCTTAGACCAGGCCAGCAAGTGGCTGGTCCTTAGCGCGCTTGCACCCTATCAGGTGCTCGAGGTGCTACCCAACTTCAATCTGACCCTAATGTTCAATAGCGGTGCCGCGTTTAGCTTCTTAGCGGATGCGGGTGGCTGGCAGCGCTGGCTGCTCGCGGGATTTGCTGCACTGGTGACGCTGGCGCTCGTCTTCTGGCTGATCCGTCTGCGGCCGAGCGAGCGTTTGCTGGCGCTGGGCCTGGCACTGATCATTGGCGGCGCGGTCGGCAACCTGGTTGATCGTGTGGTGTTCGGCCATGTGGTCGACTTCATTCAGGTCTACCTGCCGTTGATTCCGCTGCGCTTGTTCAACCCCTGGCCCGCCTTCAATGTCGCAGATAGCGCGATTAGCATCGGCGTGGTACTGCTGTTGATCGAGACCGCTCGCAGCGGGCACTCTCAACCCAGCCACCCACCCGGCACCGGCGGCTGAGGCTGAATCCTGCCGTCCTGAGCAGCAGCGTCAGCTCCGGCCAGTTCAAGGCCCCCTGCGGCCGCCGACCCTCTCAACCACGGAGATGAGATGAAGATCGCCATCCTTTCGCGTAACCCGAGGCTGTACTCGACCCGCCGCCTCACCGAGGCCGCACGCGAGCGAGGCCACGAAGCACGCGTCATCGACGTGCTGCGCTGCTACATGAACATCACCTCGCACGCGCCATCGATCCACTACAAGGGCGAAAACCTGAGCGGCTTCGACGCGGTGATCCCGCGCATCGGTGCCTCGGTGACCTTTTACGGCACCGCGGTGCTGCGCCAGTTCGAGATGATGAATGTCTACCCGCTGAACGAGTCGGTCGCGATCAGTCGCGCGCGCGACAAGCTGCGTTCGTTGCAACTGCTCTCGCGTCGCGGCATCGGCCTGCCGATCACCGGCTTTGCCCATACCCCGGACGATATCGAGGACCTGATCAAGATGGTCGGCGGCGCCCCGCTGGTGATCAAACTGCTCGAGGGCACGCAGGGCATCGGCGTGGTGCTGGCCGAGACGCGCCAAGCTGCCGAGAGCGTGATCGAGGCCTTTCTCGGCCTCAAGGCCAACATCCTGGTGCAGGAATACATCCGCGAGGCCAAGGGCGCCGACATTCGCTGCTTCATCATCGGCGAGAAGGTCGTCGCCTCCATGCGCCGCCAAGCTAAGCCCGGCGAGTTCCGCTCCAACCTGCACCGCGGCGGCAGCGCCGACCTCATTCGCATCACCCCCGAGGAGCGCTCAACGGCAGTGCGCGCGGCCAAGATCATGGGGCTGAACGTCGCCGGCGTCGACATCCTGCGCTCCAATCACGGCCCGGTGGTCATGGAGGTCAACTCCTCGCCCGGGCTCGAAGGCATCGAGACGGCGACCAACAAGGATATCGCCGGTCAAATGATCGCCTTCATCGAGAAAGACGCTGTCGCCGGCAAGACCCGCACCCGTGGCAAAGGCTAGCACCACGGCATCCGGGCTGCGGATTGGCGGGCAACTGGTGCGCGCCGGCGAGCGAAGGCGTCTGGACCTGCCGCTGCCGAGCCTGTTCACCCAAAACCCGGTGGTGCTGCCGGTCCATGTGCTGCACGGCCGCCGCCCTGGGCCGCGACTCTTCGTCACCGCGGCGGTCCACGGCGACGAGATCAACGGCATCGCGATCATTCGCCGCCTGCTCAGCAGCACGGCGCTGCGCTCGCTGCGCGGAACCCTGCTGGCGGTGCCCGTCGTCAACGTCTATGGCTTCGTCCGTCACTCGCGCTATCTGCCGGATCGCCGCGATCTGAATCGCAGCTTCCCGGGCTCCGAGGGTGGCTCATTGGCTGGCCGGCTCGCGGCAACCCTGATGAGCGAGATCGTCACCGACAGCGATCTAGGGATCGACCTGCACACCGGCGCCGCGCACCGCGAGAATCTGCCACAGATCCGCGCGCGGGTTGACGAGATTGGCATCCCCAGCCTGGCACGGGCCTTTGGCGCGCCAGTGATCCTTGACGCCGACCTGCGCGACGGTTCCTTGCGCGCTGCTGCGGCCGCATCCGATGTGCCGGTGCTGCTGTACGAGGCCGGCGAGGCGCTGCGCTTCGATGAGCTCTCGATCCGCGCTGGCGTGCGCGGTATCCTCAGTGTGATGCGCCAGCTAGGGATGATCCGCGACAGCACGCGCCGTCCGCGCCCACCGCACCAGCCAGTGATCGCCCGTTCCAGCGTCTGGGCTCGCGCCCACACCAGCGGCATGCTCCGCTTCGCCCGACCGCTCGGCGCCTGGGTCGAGAAGGGCGAGCGCCTCGCTACCGTCGCCGACCCATTTGGCAACGGCGAAGAGCCGGTCACCTCACCAGCCGCGGGGATCGTCATCGGTCGCATGAACCTACCCCTGATCACCGAGGGTGAAGCCCTGTTCCATATCGCCCGCTTCAAGACCGACGCCGTCGCTGACGCGGTCGAGCATTTTCAAAGCCTGCTCGATCCCGATGATCCGCTCGAAGAGCCGATCGACTGAGGTAGGCATCAGAAGCCCGCCACCACCTTGGTCACGAGTCCCGTATCTAGGGCTTCGCCGAGCGAGATCCAGTACATCTTGTTGTTCGGCACGGCCGCCGCGGCAAGCGCAATGCCATCGTCGATACCCATCTCGCGCAGATAAAGGGCGGCGCTGACCACCGATAACTGTCCGCCCTCGTGGCTGCTGAGGTGCGCAGGCACCTTGCTCTGATGGATACCGAGACGCACGTTCGCGGTGACGTAGCGCTCGACGCCGCCTGCCAACACGTCCACACAGGCCGAAGTACAGAGATTACTCACCCCGACGGGAATGCCATTCTCTCGCAGCCAACGCCCCAGCCGCCTCGCCTCATAGAGTGACCCACCGGGACTGTTGATGACCAGGCCAACGGCACGCTCGGTGCGCAGCCGCACGATCACCTTGTCCGCAAAGCCGTCGCCGATCTCGCCGTCGACCACCAGCCAGGTCCGATCAATCCCGCCTTCGTCATCGAAGCGGACCAGCCCGGAGGCCGCGCCAGTAAGGCTAACGAGGTGGGCACAGGCGCTGCGCGCCAGCTCTACCATCTGATCGCGCTGCGACGACCGCGTAGCAGCGATGCGCGCGAGGTAATTGGCGCGCTCGATCATCTGCTCGACCTCAAAGCCGTAGCGCTCGAGCGCGGCGATCACCACAGCGTCTGTGGCTGCGCGATCACCATTCTGCACCACACGCAGCAGATGGCAGGCTGCAATCTCGCTCAGCAACTCGTCGGCATCGACCCCCTCGGGCAGCGGCTGCCGATCTAACGGCAGGCTCGCACAGCCAACGAACACCAGCAGACAGAGGCTGACAAGGCCGGCGCCTGCCCCCCATCTTCCTGGCACGTCCTTAGTCTCTGACCGCAATGCCATCAGTGCTCATCTGCGCCTTGACTAACGCAATCGGCACCTCACGGCGATGGAAGATCCCGGCCGCAAGCGCTGCCTCGGCCCCAGTACGCTCGAACACCTCCGAGAAATGCGCTGGTCGACCAGCGCCACTGGACGCAATCACCGGGATGCTGACGGCCGAGCGCACCGCCTCGATCAGCTCCAGATCGAAGCCGCTGCCGGTGCCGTCGCGATCGATCGAGTTGAGCAGGATCTCACCGGCACCGAGCTGCTCGCAGACCCGTGCCAATTCCACCGCATCGACATCGCGGCCCTCGCGCCCGCCCTTGACAGTGCATTGGAACCAACAAAAACACTCGCCATTCGGCCCCGGGATCGCCGTCTCGATCACCGTTCGCGCGGTCTGATCGGGCGACTGTACATAGACGCGTCGCGGATCGACCGAGATCACCACGGCTTGATTGCCGTATACCTGCGCGATCTGCTCGATCGCGCTACTCCCATCGCCTGCTCCGCGTGCCCGGACGGACTCGACCGTGGCAACCGCATCCGACCCGATCGAAATCTTGTCCGCGCCAGAGCGGAAATACTCACCAGCAACATCCAGCGCGCTATAGGCATGGCCCTCGGCATCGGTGAACGCGCGAATGCCGCCGCCGATGGTCAGCGGCACAAAGACGTTCTCTGAGGTGCGCCGCAAGACCTCCAACATCGGCTGATCCGACAGGGGGAAATCCCGAAACGCGGTGATATTAAGGAAGGTGATTTCATCGGCACCCTCTTCGTAGTAGCGGCGGGCCAGCTCGACCGGCTTGCCGAGGTTGCGGACCTCGCCACCGGACTCGCGCACGTCGTATTGATCGCCTTTGGTGACGACCAGGTCGCCAGCGTCGTTGCTGCGCACATCCAGACAGGCAATGACCCGCTTTGCAAGCTGGGTCGGTGGCTGCGCCTGAGGATGCCTGTCGGCGAGATTGGCCTCAACGCCGCGCTCGTTCGCGCCCTTGAGGAAGCGGCGCAGCACCTCGAGCCCTGACTCGCCACTCTTCTCAGGATGGAATTGCACCGCAGCAACTCGACCGCGCTGGACCGCACTGACGAAGGGGCCGCCATAATCGGTCTCAGCCAACACCCAATCAGCATTCTCGCGGCTCGCTTCGGCGTGATAGGAATGCACAAAATAGAAGCGCTGCTGGTCGAGCCCTGAGAGCAAAGCGCTCTCGCGCTGCAGTCGCAATCCGTTCCAGCCCATGTGCGGCACCGCAAGGCGGCTATCCGGGAACCGGCGCACCTGCCCCGGAATGACCCCCAACCCGGGGATGCCAGGGGATTCCTCGCTGCCTTCGAACAGGCTCTGCAGCCCGATGCAGATGCCAAGAAAGGGTCGATCCGCAGCCAGATACTCCTTCAACGGCTCCCTGTAGCCCAGGGCGTCGAGCCTCTGCATGGCCGCCCCAAAGGCACCAACGCCTGGAAAGAGCAGGTATTCGGCCGTTAGGATGTCGGCTGGCCGGCGGATATCGGTGAGCTCAAAACCGAGCCGAGCGATGGCATTGCGCAGGCTGCGTACGTTACCGGCGCCGTAATCGAGGAGCGAAATCATCAGGATGGGATAAGCCAGGGCGGATCAGTCGAAGGCGAAGTTTAGCAGCACAGAGCGCCGGGATCAGAGATCGATCCCCTCAGCCTCAACGACCCGCGCCAGGGCCGCCTCCATGGTCGCTCGGGCCTGCGCGGTTGCGGCATGCAGAAACGCATGCAACGCGGCATCGTCGGCGTTACGGTTCTCACATTCACGGCTGTACTGCTCGAATGCGACCAGGCTAGAGACCAACTGCACCAGATGATGCGGACACTCGCAACGCACGGTTGGTGACGCCGTCGCGATGCGAGCCAAGCTTGCACTATCGTAGAGACGACGCGGTATGGGCGATGCCAGGTCGACCCCGTCAAGAATGGCCTCTGCTGAGGGCGACTGCTCCCGCCCATGCATTGCTGCACACCAGCGCGAGAGTTCGGCGGCGTCCACCGGTGCACGCTTGGCGACGATGCGCTGAGCCTCGAGTCGCTCAATCGCAGCGCGCGGCGCGAAATTATAGACGACCAAACCCTGCTCGGCACCGGACTCGGTCATGAGATCAGTAATCTGGGCTATCCGATCGAGCTGAATGGTTGGGCGCTCGAGCACCAGTAGGTCGATCTTGAGATCGCCCGCGGCATGCCGAAAGCGATGCTCGTCCTCGAACACACCGACCAGATCTACCCCCTCATCGAGCGTTTCAAGGCGCTCGCCAGCGCGTGTCAACAGTGTCGGCAGTGTTGGCCCCAGCACAGCGACACGACAAGGTGGCAGGTCGGCCTCGGGCGAGGGTGCGAGATGCAATCCGCGTGAGCGTTCATGAAGCTGCGGCAACGGCAGTCGCGCGACATGGCTGATCGCATCACCGTTGTCGACGAGCCGCTTGATCAGGGTCAGGCGTCCAACATCCTCTGCCGAGTATAGGCGAGTGCCGGCCTCGGATCGGATCGGCTCAACCACGGCATAACGTCGTTCCCAGACGCGCAAGGTATCGGGTGGAATACCGGTTAGACGTGCGACTGCGCCGATGCGATAGGTTTGAGCGGTGAATGGGTGCTCGGATTCTGTCAAGACCACGCCCTCTTTGAACATACTTTGTCTAGATTTAAAATCAAATTCGACGTTGACAGCAACGACATTAACGCCTAACTTCGGTTCAAAGCCTGGTCAAACGCGCCGCAGAACGCTTCGCGTCCCGCACAGCCATCGTCGGTATTCGGTAGGTGAGGACTAATCGTCTTCTCCCACTCTGTTTACGGGACATGGTGTCATTATGTCGCCCGACCAAGTTTTGTTCAGCCATATCTAGACAATACCCTATCTCATCGACGTCAGGGCCTCGGCATCGATTACACCGAAACAGGAGACGCACCATGACCATACCCATGATCGCGACCCACAACCTGCGGGGGGCCCTGTTGGCAATCGCAGCGGCAAGCATTGCACTCACCTCAGGTGCCGTCGCCGGGGTAAACCTGGCCGCCTGCCCAAGCAAGGCAAGTCACCCCCTCATGAAACAGTCTCACCAGCCCCAGCAGGCCCAACTGATCGCTCGGCCAAGGCCTGGGCTGCTCGACAAGGTGCGGCTGACCAGCGGTGCTAAGCTGGCGGCCTCAACCTCGATGCCGCAACCGATCGATGCAGGGCCTGAGGCTTATCAGGGCCGGCTCAGCGATCGCGCGCTGCGCGAGCGCGTCGCACGCTACCGGGTATCACCCACAGCTGCCCAGCGTCATGCCTACCTGGCGGCCGAGTCCCAAACCATCTGCTCAGACTAGCCTCGGAGCCTGTGCCGCATCTGTCGCAGCCAGAATGAACCGGGCATGAGGCTGAGATAGACCATTAATAGAATTGCGGCTTGATACCAGAGCACACCCATCCAGGCCGGGGTAACGCCGGTCTCGAGCCAATTCTCGGCGAGACGCTGAAGGTTGAAAAATGCGAAGTAGGCAAGGAATGCGAGCAGTAGCCGGCCAGTGCCTCGCTGCCTGGGCGACAGCGTCGTGAGCGGAATCGCTAATAGGGCCAGGACAAAGATAGCCACTGGAGCGGAGAGGCGATGTCCAAGTTCGGCCCGGTCAAGGAGAGAATCGGAGCCAATCAGCTCGCGGGTCGGCAGCGCTGCGCGCCGGCGTCGCTCGATCTCACCCTCCACCGCTGGCTCGAGATAGTAGATGTAGCGATCGAATTCGGCGAAGTCGTAATCGGCTGTGCCCGGCCGACCATCATAGCGCCGCCCTTCTTCAAGCACGATGCTTTGCTCGCCGCTGATGGCATCACGGTGGTAGTGGCCGCGCTGACTGAGCACTAACCGCGGCTTCTCTGCGCGTCGATCCTGAATAAAGACCCCTTGAAAACGATTTTGATCGTCGATACCAGCGGCATAGAAGGTGATGTTGCCGTCTTCTTGTTGGTAGAAGCGTCCGGCGCGCAGGCCAGCAACCTGGGTGGAGCGCTCACCCTTGGCATCCTCGATGATCTGCAGTTGCAGCGAGGCGTAGGGTTGGCCGATCAAGGCGAACCAGCCGGTGATCAGAGAGAGCGGGAGCGCGAATAACAGGAATGCGCGATAGAGCCGTATTGGCCCAAAACCGCAGGCCCCAAAGGCGATGAGTTCGCTATCACGAGCGAGCCGACCAAGGGTGACGAGGGCAGCGATAAAGAAGGCGGGCGGCAGTAGGCTGGCGGTGTCGCGGAGGATCTGTAAGCCAAGGTAACGCAGGACGGCACCGCTGCTGAGCGCACCGAGATTGACGTCTTCCAGGGTGCCGAGCAGCAGGAGGCTGGCCATGATCATGAGCAGGGTCAGGATGATGGCCGAGAAGATTTTGGTGGTCTCGGAGAGCAGATAGCGGTCGGCGACGCTTAGCACGATGCGGTTGTTGTCGATCTGGCAGCAATGTTGCTGTTTCTTGCAGGCGCCTGAGTGGCTGCCCGTGCGCCGCGGCCGGGTGGCGCCGCTCGGGGGACGCTGTGAATCCGTCCTTGGAGGCTTGACGACAGCATCCCTGCTGTCGACACCCCCGAACGGCGCCACCCGGCCGCGGCGCCCTCTCTCGTTGGCTCCCTGCGTTCGCCCCGCCCTGCCCGTACCGCGCTGGTCATTCTGCGACCGCGATGGTCATGGCTTCGGATGCGGTGCGGGCTCTGAGGCTGGGCTGATACATGGCTTCAACCTGGGCCGCCGGATGCGTGAACTGCCCGGGGGAGATGGCGCGGACGACGTAGGCGAGTTGGAAGCTCCTGGGGTCGCGGCGCTCGCGGTCGACGGCGGCGGCAAACCGATCGCTGCCGAAGGCGACATAGGCCGGCTCGGTGACCAGGTTGAGCCAGGGCAGGCCGTCGACGGAGCCAGAGCGCAGCAGGTGCGGGTTGTCGATCTCGAGGCCGGCGGGTAGTGGGTCGTTGATCAGCAGACGCGCGGCCCGTTGTTGATCGGCAGTCACGGTCACTAGGACGACGAGTCGGGCACCTTGGGTGATCTGGGTCGGGTCAACGCGGCGGCCTTCTAGGTCGTAGTAGCTGCGCTCGATGCGGTAGCCGTTGCCGCCGGCTGGCGCTGGTACCGCAGGGATGCCAGTGCGGGTGAGCATCGCGGTAAGTGGGCGATCTCCAGCGTTGGCGATCTCGAGTGCCGATGCAGGTGCAGCATCGGGATCGGCATCCGCGTCGGTCGCTTGGGCGGGCTCAGAACTCAGGTCGGCGAGCCGGCCGCGGCGGAAGAAGGCGCCGTCTTGAAGCTGACCATTGATGCTCAGACGCGGTTTGGCAGCACCATCCATCAGGGCGTGGGCAGCAAGGAGCATCCAGGCTTGGTCTTGGGTGCTTAGATAGTCCGTGGCGGCCCAGACGCGTTCGAGCTGGTTGCCTAGCGCGCTGATATCGATGGCGTTGCCGCCAGCCTCGGCAGCGAGGGTCAGCAGGGCGGCGCCATCGCGTAGGTGGGAGCCGAAGTCGTTGCGCCAGCCCGTGATGGCGACTTGTTGCTCCCAGAGTGCCTGTGCTGAGCGCAGCGCGGTGGCGGCGCGCTCGGTCTCGCCGAAGAGTGCGAGTGCGGCGCCGAGCTGGGCGCGCGCCATTGGCGTGGCGAAGGCGTCGAGCTTGGTCTCGAGGTAGTAGCGTAGATCGCCGACCGAGACGCGGCTATTGCGGGCCAGCACATAGAGGGCGTAGGCGATGCCTTCGCCTCCCTCGTCGAAGTCGGCGGCATAGCTGAGCTGGTTGCGGAGGTTATCAAGCGCGTTGCTGAAGGCTGTCGGCTGGACCTGGTAGCCCTGCTCGCGGGCACGAGTCAGGAAATCGGTGACGTAGGCGTCGAGCCAGAGATTTCCCAAGCCAGGCTGCCAGAGCCCAAAGCCACCGGTCGAGTGTTGGTGGGCGAGGACCTCGCTGATGGCCTTGCGGAGTCGGGCAGGCACGTCGGCCGAAGCAGCGTCGGCAGCGGCGCTGGCAGTGGCGTTAGCAGTGTTTTCAGCAGGGGCGCTAGCGCTGGCATCGGTCGCGGTTGCCTTGCTGCTTACTGGTAGGCCGGCGTTGAGGGCAACGGCGTCTAGGTAAAGCAGCGGCAGCGCGCGGCTGGTCAACTGCTCGACGCAGCCGAACGGATAGCGATCCAGCGCCCAGAGGATGCCGGGCACATCGAGTGCGCCAGCGCCACTGATTGAGAGCGACCAGGAGGTGCTGCTTGGCAGCAGACCGCTGTCTTCGGACAGCAGGGTCTGCAGCTGCAGCGGGGGTGCGCCGGGTTCGAGCAGAATGGACTGGGTGCGGGCAACCTCGGGCTCGAGGTTGCGCACACCGAGCAGCAGCTGCTTGGTCAGCTCGTCGCCTGTCGGCGTGACCAGCCGGATCAGGAGTTCATTGTTGGTCGGGACTGGGATCTCGCGCGGGGTCTCGCCCGGCGGCCCACTCAGGGTTTCGCTCGCGGTCTCGCGCGGGGTGATCTGGCCTAGGGCCTCCACCGAGAAGGCCAACTGGGCGCGGCCCTGATCGGGCAGGTCGAGCAGCATCGGCGTGCCATCGTTCTCGATCTGCAGACCGTTGCCGTTGCTCGTCAATGAGACCTCGATCGGTCCGGCGGGACCCTCGACATGGGCGAATTCAAGCAGGATGCGGGAGCGGTCGCCGGGCGCGAGGAAGCGCGGCATCGCGGCGGTCGCGACGATCGGATCGCGCACCAGGATGTCGGTAGCGGCCTGGCCGATGCCGGTGGCCGACCAGGCCATCGCCATCACCCGCACCTGGCCGTTGAAGTCGGGCAGATCGAAGCTAGCCTCTGCGCGGCCATCGGCATCCACCCGCAGCGGCTCTGTCTGATAGGCGACCAGCGCCTCGCTTGGCGGTGGCCCCTCGAATGACATCAGCTGGCCTGTGCCGCTGCCGGTGCGCAATCGACCGGGCTCGCCCTGCATCCGGTCGATGAGCTGGCCATAGAGATCGCGCAGCTCGGCACCGAGCCGGCGTTGGCCGAAATACCAGTGGCCCGGCGACCAGGCCTCGAAGCGGGTTAGGTTGAGGATGCCGACATCGACTGCGGCCAGGGTCACATAGGCCTCCTCGCCTGGCTCCAAGTCGTCCATTTGGACGCCGATCTCGAGCGGCTCGCGCGGGTGCGGCTGCTCGGGCACATCAAGCGCCAGGCCCAGGCGGCGTCGCTCTGGGTCGACGCCGGCCCAATGCAGACCGATCGCCCGTCGCGGCATGCGTCGCGCTTGCAGGTCCATGCCGCGGTAGAGGATCGCGGTGACATAGGCGCCCGGCCCCCAGTCGGCGGTGACTGGCACCGCAACGCTGGTACCCGCATCCGACACCTCGGTCGGATACATACTGACCAGCCCGTCGCCGCCGATGACCATCACCAACGCCAACCCCGGGAAACGCGGCTCGAGCCGCACTTGGGCCTGCTCGCCGACCCGATACTCGGGCTTGTCGAGCGAGACCTTAAGCACGTCAGGGGTATCGAAGGCCTTGGGCGCGACATACCAGCCGGCCTCAAAACCGAGGCTCGCTGGCACCAGCGGGCTGTCTGCGCGGCCATCGCGACCTACACTAAAGCCGTCGCGCTCGCTGCCATTGCTGCCCGCACCGCGCTCGTTGCCCACATTGCGCTCGATCCGCAGCTCGTAGCCGCCCCAATCGACCGGTGCCTCAAGCTGCGCCAGGGCGCTTGGATCAGCACCGACATCCAGATCACCGCTAGCGACACGGGTGCGGCTGACGATCGGTTCGAAGCGCCAATCGCCCTCAGTGCGATACCACTGATAGTCAGTCCGCACCTTGGATAGGGTCCAACGCAGGCCCTCGGCCGCGATCGGCGAGCCATCGGCACCGAGCACCATCACCGCGAAACGCGCGTTGCCGCCCTGCTCCACGGCTCCCTCGAAGAGGGGCTTGAGGCCAATGCGGGCACGATCATCGCGAAGCGGCAGGCTCAGGTTGCGTTCGACCGGCCGGCCGCCACCATCCAACACCTGTACATCGATCTGCGCCTGCAGCGGCCGGGTGCTGGGGATCAGCGTCGGCAGTGCGATACCGAGCCGGGCCTGGCCAGCGGCATCGGTCTCGGCACCGGGCAGCGGCTCGCTGCGATCCTCAATCGTTTCGCTGGCAAGCCCGAACTGCCAACCCGGCCAGTCGGTCAGCCCATCGGCAAGGGTCACCCGCGTCATCCCGCTGACCTCGAGATTGGCCGCCGGCGCCCCATACAGGAAACGCGCATCGATGCTGAGGCTGGGTGGCGCGGTCGGGTCGATGGCCGGCGCTGAGGGGTCGACGCTGAAGTCGAGCCGTTCGGGCTCGAAGTCCTCGACCAGAAAGCTGGCCCGCGCCAATATCTCGGCCTTCGGATCAGCGTAGACCTCCGCCTGCCAGGTGCCGCGCATCGCATCGTTGAGCAACGGCAGACGCAGCTGATAGCCGCCGAGGCCCTGGTCCGGTACCAGCTCGCGCAGTTGCTCGACCCCGTCCGGGCGCTTGAGCACGAAGGTCAGCGGAACCCCAGTGACGGCGTTGGCACGGGGATCGCGCGTCAGGGCCGTCAGGACCACCGTCTCGCCCGGTCGATAGATGCCGCGCTCGCTGACCAGATAGGTGTCGATCGGCGGCGCTGCCGGGCGACCGTCGACGCCACGATCGCTGAGATCAAAGGGGCTCGCCTTGAGATCGAGGAAGCCATAATCCGCCCCCGCGCCTTCGGCAATCAGCAATGCTGGGCGGTTGCCACCCTCGCCGCGCAGCAGGCCCGGCTCGAAGCGTGCATAGCCCTGCGCATCGGTACTGGCCTCGCCGAGTACCTGCTGATTCAGCGCCAGCAGCTGCAGCCTGACATCGGCCAGCGGTTCGGCACTCGATAGCGAGCGCACGAAGGCATGCAGGCCATCATCGGCGGAGAGCGCCGTTAGGCCTAGGTCAGAGACGACGAACCATTGCGTCGCTTGATCATCGTTCTCGAGTGCATCGGCCGGGCGGGCAGTGAGGATGTAAGCACCGGGCCTGAGCCCGTTAGCAGCAGCCGATCCCGGTCGGCCATCGGCATTCTGGTCAGCATCCCGGTTGGCGTTCCGGTCGACATTCTGATCGGCGCTCTGGCCAGCATTGCGATCGCTGGTCGTGCCCTCGCCAATCACGCCACCAGCGATGCGACCAGCCATACCGCCTGCTGAGCCCGCCCGAAGCCCGGCAAGCAGTTCGGCCACCGGCACCGAGGTGGTGACCTCGCGGTTCAGCTCCGCGCGCGTCTCGATCTGCCCCTTCCACAACTGCTCACCGGCGGTCTCGGCGATCTCATCGGTCTGGTACTGGCTGAGCTGGGTGAGCAGGGTTTCATCGTTGAGGAAGCCGCCGAGGGCGCGATCGCTGACTCGATAGAGTGCTGCATCTAGTAGGCTGGTATTGACCGTGACCACCGGCAGCGCCGCTGCACCGCCGCTCGGTAACACATAGGCGCGACCAGGGAAGCGCACTGCAGGGGAACGGTCGCGCACATAGACCTCGAGGTCGACCGGTTTTGCCAAACGCTCACCACCATTGGCCGGCAGCCCAGCGCGCACCCTGATCCGATAGCGCTCGCCATGCTCGACGCCATCGATGCAAAGCTGCTCAGCCTCAGGCTCGATCGCCAGCCCGGGGACATCCAGCTGAAGATAATCGGCCAGCTCAACGCCCTCTCGCGCGAGCGGATCGGAGAAGCGGATGCAGATGCGCGGGTTGCGCGCATCGGACGAGACCTCGTGGCCGATGACCCGAAAACCACGCTCGGCCACCAGCCGATCGAGCCGAGCGCGCAGCGCCGGATCATCCATCAGTGCCAACGAGGCCCGCAAGGCGCGGATCGCCGGTCTCCAGGCCGAACGCGCCTCGAGCGAGCGCCCGATGAGTTCCAGCGCCCCCGCCCGCTCGCCCACATCCGTCGCGCTTAGGTAGGCATTGATTGACGCCGCGGTCGCCTCTTGCTGGACCCGCTGGCGCTCCGACCAATCACTGGTCTGGATGGCCAGTGCTGCCTCCCCCAGCTGTCGCCAGAGCGCGGAGTCGTCGGGCGCAAGCCGCAGCGCGATGCGGTAGCGAGCAGCCGCGGTGCTTGGGTCCTTGTCGGTCAGGGCCTGCTGCGCCTGACCCAGGATCTGGTCAAGACTGCCGCTTGCACCGCTCTGACCTTCCGCATTGGCGATACCTTGGCGCAGTCCTTCCGCCTCGTCGCGATAGCCACTGGGCAGAAAGGCAAGCTCCGAGCGGCGCTGCGCACGTTGGACGCGCTGGTCCTCGGCATCGAGCCCACCAGTCTGGATATAGCCGGAGACCGCGCCATCGAAGGCGCGAAGCTCACCGAAGCTCGATTTCAGGAAGCACCAACCAGCGTTGGTATTGAAGGTGAAGGCGCGGCAACGCTCATTGGTCAGGCAGGCGGCCTTGCAGTCATCGAGACCGACATCCTGCAGCGTATCGAAATCGTGGCCGAAGTAGTCGGCACCGCGGATCACGACAAGCTGGCGTTGCGGCTGGACCTTGGGCTGTTGGTCTTGATCTTTTGACGCCTCGGCAGCTGCATCAACGGCAGCCCCGGTTGCGGCCAGCTGGTCCAGCTCCGCGTCCGCCTGGGCCACATCCTGTGGCCAGATGACCGCAAGCATTAAAGCGCTTAGCATCCACAGCATCAGCCCGATCGCGCGCATCACCGTCAGGTTGCCGAACCGCTGACCCATCGTCCTCTCCCCATCAAGATTCCCCATGGCCATAAAGTGTAGCCCCAAGCGAAGCGTCGTAGAAACGGGACAAGCAAGAGCTTCTCATTGAACACCCTGACACCGGCGATGGCTCAGACGCACCTCTGCGCTAATCCGCTCTAAGCCCAGCCTCAACGAGGCGGAGCGCTCAGGGCCTCGAACGCAGCGGTTACCTGAGTAACGAACTGCTGATTGTTGGGCGCGTCACCGTTGGGCACGTCTTGAGCGTGCTCGATGAAGAACGCGGCAAGCCCGAGCTGCTCGGCCAGCTCAAAGCCACGCTTGGGGCCGAGCACCAGCAGCGCGGTGGCCCAAGCGTCGGCCTGCATGGTCTCAGCGGCTAACACCGTCACCGACGCGAGCCGATGGCCGACGGGCTGGCCAGTGGCAGGATCGATGGTATGTGAGTAGCGCTCGCCATCGATCTCGAAGAAGTTCCGATAGTCGCCTGAGGTCGCCATGCCAATGTCACGCAACGCGACGACCCGAAACATCGCCCGCTTACTCACCACAGGCTGCTCGATCGCAATCTGCCAGGGCTCACCACGGCCATTGAGTCCGCGCCCTCGCAGCTCACCTCCAACCTCGACAAGATAGTTGTCAACACCCTCCGATTCGACCAGCGCAGCCACCTGATCTACCGCGTAGCCCTTGGCGATGGCCGAGAGATCGACGTAGAGGTCCGGACGCTCCTTGCGCAGTGCCGGGGGTTGCGCCTGCAACTCGAGCTTCTGCCAGCCAACGCGTGACTGCGCTGCTTGAATCTCGCCCGCGTTTGGCAAGACATCGGCATTTACCGTCGGCCCGAAGCCCCAGAGGTTCACCAGTGGCCCAACCGTCACATCAAAGGCACCAAGGCTTGCCTCGCTCACTGCCTGCGCCGCCGCGACCACCTCCACCAGCTCCGGCGAGACCCAAAACCACCCCGTCGCGCTGCTGGCGTTGAATCGCGAGAGTTCCGAGCCCGGCTGATAGGTCGACATCAGCTCGTTGATCTCAGACAATCGCATCTCGATGTGCTCAGCCAGCGCGTTGCGATCCAATTCCGCAGGCGGCTCGACGATCTGCACGCTATAGGTCGTCCCCATGGTCGAGCCACGCAAGGCGACAACCTGTTGCTCCGAGCCCGGATCGCAAGCCCCCAGCACAAGGGCCACAGAGACGAAAAGCCACAACGGCGATGTAAGACGAAAACGATGCGAGCGAGCGGGATGGGGCCTATCGCCTTCCGCAGGCTTGAATATCATGCAGATCACGCTGGGTTCCTAAAAGACGGGGAGGCCAGGCATCGGGGTACGCGACGATCGATGAGCCTTGGGCCAATATCGGTATGATAGTCCACAAGCAAGACATCCACTCATCCGGCTGTTGCCATGCGCCTGATCGATTATCTGCGGCTGCGGCCCTATGGAGACTCCCTGCTGACACCGGCAGCGGCGGCCTGGATCGGTTCGGCGCGGGTCTTGATCTTGTTGATGGCCAGCATCGAAGGCTTCGTCTGGGGTGCCGTCGGCGTCTCGCTGGTCCCATCGGCAACGGCCTGGCTCGGCCCACCAGTCGCGCTCTTCTTGTTCGCGTTGATGTTCGCGGTGATCTGGATCCTCGACGCCTCGCTGATCATGTCCGAGAAGCCCAGCCTGAATGGCCAACTGGGCAAGAGCGGGCTTGCCGCTGCGGGGCCGTTGGCGCGCTGGCTTGTTGGTCTGCTGGTGCGCGTGGCGATTGTCGCCATCTCGCTCTATGTCACCGCCCCCTTCGTCGAGAAGCTGATCCGCGTCGACGACATCGCGACCTGGCATCAGGCCCAGGTCGAGCGCTATCTTGACGAGCGCGCCGAGGACATCCGCGCGCAGACCGAGGCCCGCGCTGCCCAACGCGGGGCCAGCTACAGGGCCCGCATCCAGGACCTGGAGCAGCAGATCGACGCCACCAGCCAGGCCCTGACCGCAGAGCGCGAACGGCGGGATCAGCTCAGTGCGGAGTATCAGCCCGAGCTCCAAGGGCTTGCGCAAGATCTAGCCGAGGCCCGGCGGCGCGTCGGTGACGAGGTACTTGGGCGCGAAGGCAGGCCTGAAGGCTATGGCCCCGAGGCCCGCAAGTGGGACTCTCGCGCGGACCTGCTGGCGGACAATTTGGCCAACAAGCGCGCAGAGCTTAGCGAGCGCCTGGCGCCAATCGAGGCCAACATCAGCGACCTGCAACAGCGACTCGACAGGCTGAATACCGCACTAGCTGAGCTGCGGACCCAGCAGCAAGCGTTGCTCGATCGTATCGCCGACGAGGTCGAGGCAGAGCAGCCGCCGGCTGCGCCGCCGACACTCACCTTCGCGGCGCAATCCAAGGCCCTGAATGCGCTCCGCGAAAGCCCCGCCGAGCAAGGCGTCCCTCATTTCGAGACCGTGGAGGGGTTTGCGCAAACCGCACTTGGCATCCTGTTCTTCGCGCTCATTGCGCTCAAGCTGTTCGAGCCGCCCCCCGTCCAGGCCTATTACAGCGAGAACATCCAAGACCAGTATCGCAAGTATCTCAATGGGGGGCTCGCGGACATCCCCGGCTTCGAGCACCATGACGACCCAGCGCGCCGTCTGACGCCAGCCGAGCTGGCTCGCCGATGGCGACAATGGCAGCGCGACCCCGCGGCCTTCGTCGCAAGCCATCGCGCCGAACTCGACGCGCAGAGGGATCTGGCACGGCTGGACGCGGACCAAGCACATGAGCGGGAACTGCTCAGCCGCCGCCGCGACGGCATCGATCATCAGCTCGCACTGGAACAGCGCCAGCGCGAGTCCGAGCTGGCGGCTCGCGAGCGCGAGCTGGAGATGCGCCTGGAGCAGCTACGCGTGCGCCTTGGCGATGAAACCAAGCTCGAGCGCGAGCGCGACAGGCTGCAGCTCGGACGCGAGGCTGAACAGCAGGCCGCCGCCGAGGCCAAGGCCGAGCGTGAGCAGCGCGAGCAGAAGCTCCAAGCACTGCAGCGCGAGTTCGAGCACCACCGCGCTGAGCTTGCCGCGCAGCAAGAGCATCAGATCGGTCTCGCACGCGAACTCGCCGAGACAGAGCGGGCGATCAGCGCGAGCAAGCAGACAATTGAAGCCCTGGAGGCTGAGGTCGGCGCCAGACGGCCTGCGTTGGATCGATTACGCAGCGATCTGAAAACCATTGAGGATCAGCGCGCTGCGACCGGCGCGTTTGGACGTCTCGGCCTTTTGGGCCGGCGCGCGGCGCGGCTGAAACGCGCCATCCGGCGAGCCGAGCGGTCTCTAGCACCCGATCAGAAGGTGCTCGCCGAGCAACGCGGCCAGCTCAGCGTGCTCGAGATCGGCGCCGAGCAGTTGCAGCGCGCAATGGAAGACAGCCGCGGCACCGAGCTGACTCTGCGCCACCGCTGCGACAGCCAGCGTGCCGCGCTCGATGCGCTGCTCCTCTCGACACCAGACCAGGGCACGGCGAGCGCAGCTGTGGTCAGGCTCACATGAGTTTGATGACCTCCTGATTGCGCAATCCTAATACCTGTTGCGCAAGATCGATGGCCTGATCCGCGAACTGATCGAGACTTTCCCACCGATCCGCGGTATCCAGCACGTCAGTCAGGCTAGCGCTGATCACTCGCAAGTCGTAGGCGCCTTCGCCACGGCGATCCGCAGGCGCCAGCTCGCTGGTCA
This sequence comes from uncultured Halochromatium sp., assembly GCA_964516305.1. Classification (GTDB taxonomy): domain Bacteria; phylum Pseudomonadota; class Gammaproteobacteria; order Chromatiales; family Chromatiaceae; genus Lamprobacter. The sequence goes on from CAZEZH010000021.1 coordinate 34,245, forward strand.
CATAGAGCACTGGTTCTTGCTCACCCATCGGCACCAAGGCGAGGATGAACCGATACATGCGCTCGTCGTCACTCTCGATCTCGCCGAGTAAGGTCGCCGCATGATCACCGATCTGATATCGCCGCTTCGGCAGCGCGGTCTTGATTTGGGGTCGATCCTGCATCGTCTGATCCTTTAGTTCTGGGTCTTTGGCTACTTTAGCGCCAAGCGTCGGGCACCGCGAAGACGCGCTCGATGTGCTGATGTAATGGGGGCATCGACTGCTCGGCCAACCCTAGGCGCGCGTCACCGACGGGATCTTCGATCGCAGCGGCGGTTTCGGCCAGCGCGTTGGTGCCTGTAGTGGCAGCCGCCCCCTTGCACGAGTGCGTGTTGAGCCGAACCATACTAGCGCAGGTCGGTGAGATGGCATCGAGAAGCTGCTGCAACAACTCCCGCGAGCTATCGACAATGACCAAGGCGACTTCAGGCACAGGCTTTGTCATCGCCATCCAAGCGCTCCAGCAGCACCCACCAGCAGATCGACGGAAAACCGTCGTCAGCAACAGCGGCGAGCGCAATCGGTCAAGCGGCTCCAGTGCCAGGCCATCACTGCACGCGCAGTTCGGGCAGGCCGAGCAAGTGCCTTACCAGACCTGGCCCACGGTAGATCAACCCGGAGTAGAGCTGCACCAGATCAGCCCCGGCGGCACGCTTTGCAGCAACATCCTCGGGCGAAAAGATGCCGCCCGTGCCAATCAAGACCGGGTCCGGGCCCAGCGCCTCTCGCACCCGCGCTAACAGTTCCGTGCTGCGGCTGAATAAGGGCCGCCCGGACAATCCCCCACTCATCCCCTCGGTCGACTCGCTCAGCCCCGCGAACTGGATCGTCGTATTGGTCAGGATGAGGCCAGTACAGCCGGCTGCGATGGCCGCCTCTGCACAAGCGATGGCATCCGCATCGGCGAGATCGGGCGCCAGCTTCAATAAGACCGGTCGCGGTTGCCTCAGCCGCTGATTCGGCCCTTGTACCGTATCCACCAAGGTCCGTACCTGCTCCACGGTTTGCAGGTCTCGCAATCCCGGCGTATTCGGACTCGAGATATTCACCACCAAATAATCGGCAAGCTCGGCGAGCAACGCGCAGCTGCGCTGATAGTCGGCTGCTGCTTGCGCCGGGGGCGTCACCTTGGATTTGCCCAGATTGACCCCGAGTGGCACCTGCAGCAGATCACGGTCACGCAGCCGGGCCAAACGAACGGCCATCGCCTCGGCGCCTGCGTTATTGAAGCCCATGCGATTCACCAGCGCCTGATCACGTGGCAGCCGGAACAACCGAGGCCGCGGATTACCGGGCTGCGGCAAGGCCGTGACCGTACCTACCTCGACGAAACCAAAACCCAACCGCTGCCATAGGGGGACTGCCTCAGCATCCTTATCGAGCCCGGCTGCCAGGCCGATCGGATTGGGGAAGCTCAGGCCCATCGCCTTGACCTGCAACGCCGGAGTGCGGGCCGGATCGGAGTCGGCGAGCCTGCCACTGAAATGCTTGGACCAACGCGAAGCCAGGGCCAGCGCGAGGCCATGGGCATGCTCGGCATCGAGACGAAACAAGAGCGGACGCAAGAGACCCCAGATCCGCCCAACCTGCGGATCGGCGCCTGCAGCCATAGAGATCGAGTCTGATCTCCTTGTCGACATAGAGAGTTCCCCCTGCCACGGACTTTAGATGTGAAACGGTTCGCAAGACGCACACACAGCGGTCAGCGATTGCGATCCCGCAATTGCAATTAATCCACAATATGCTAATAAACTAGTAGAGACGGTCAGGGCCAACACAAGACCCTGAATTCGTTCACTGCACCGCCGCGATCAAGCTGTGCCGACCGCGACCTACCCATGGAATCATCCACCTACAACAGAGACTTGCTGCTATGAAATACATTCTCGCACTCAAACAGCTCCACGCTGGGGAGATCCTGTCCATCGCTGCCGTGCTACTGATGCTGATCGGCATTGGCTACGGTCTCGTCAGCTAAGGCGAGCACCTGTCCACGGCTCAGCCTCTCCAAGCGTACATCTCCCAGCAAAAACACTGGGCGCCGACTGCGAATCCCGCAGCGGCGCCCAGCGAACGGTTCTAACCCCTCAGAAACCCCCTTCCTCTTTCGGTCGTCATCAAGCCGGGCCAAAGTGCCTTCCCCCCAGCCGGTCAACACCCGCCATCCGCACTGACGTCAGCGGCCGTCATCTGGCTGCTTGGCTGCCCGCCTGCCTGCCCGCCTGCCCGCCTGCCCGCCTGCCTGCCCATCCGCC
>CAZEZH010000022.1:0-33761 GCA_964516305.1 uncultured Halochromatium sp.
CCTCGGGTGGTCGTCACCCGGTGAGCCCTTGGGGTATTTCCACCAAGGGCCACAAGACTCGAAACAACAAGCGTACGGACGGCATGATCGTACGTCGTCGTCGGCGCAAGTAAGACAACGCGAGGAGCGATCACGTGGCACGTTCGATCCGCAAGGGCCCATTCATCGATCATCACTTGGCCAAGAAGGTCGAGGATGCGGTGGCCCAGAATAGTAAACGGCCGATCAAGACCTGGTCGCGCCGCTCGATGATTTTACCGGAGATGGTCGGGTTGACTATCGCCGTCTACAACGGCCGCCAGCATGTGCCTGTCCTGATCAATGAAAACATGATCGGCCACAAGCTGGGCGAGTTTGCGCCCACCCGGACCTTCCGCGGCCATGCCGCGGACCGCAAGGCCAAGAAGCGCTAGGGGATTAGGCATGCAAGCAGCAGCGACACTGAAGTACGCACGCATCTCGGCGCAGAAGGCGCGGCTGGTCGCAGACCAGATCCGCGGTCAACACGTCGAGCGAGCCCTGAATGATCTGGCGTTCAGCACCAAGAAGGGCGCGCGCATGCTGCGCAAGCTCCTCGAGTCGGCGATCGCCAATGCAGAGAACAACGCCGGTGCCGATATTGACCAACTGCACGTCGTCGAGGTGCAGGTGGGCGAGGGGCCGACAATGAAGCGCCTGCGCGCTCGGGCCAAGGGCCGGGCGTCGCGGATCTTGAAACGCACCAGCCACATTAGTGTCCGGGTAGCAGAACGCGACGGTCGGGGTTGAGGCATGGGACAGAAAGTACATCCAGTTGGTATTCGGCTCGGTATCGTCAAGGATTGGAATTCGACCTGGTACGCGAGCACGAAAGATTATCCCGACCTGTTGAACAACGACCTTAAGGTGCGAGAGTTCCTAAAGAAGAAACTCTCAAACGCCTCGGTCAGTCGCATCCAGATCAACCGGCCGGCGCGTAATGCGCACATCACCATCCATACCGCGCGCCCTGGCGTCGTGATCGGAAAGAAGGGCGGTGATATCGACAAGCTCCGCGCGGAAGTCTCTGAGCGCATGGGGATTCCGGTGCACATCAGCATCGAGGAGATCCGTAAGCCTGAACTCGACGCGCAGCTTGTTGCCGAGGGCATCGCCCAACAGCTTGAGCGGCGCATCATGTTCCGGCGTGCGATGAAGCGCGCGGTGCAGGGCACCATGCGGGCTGGTGCCGGCGGCGTGCGGGTGAATATCGCTGGTCGCCTGAACGGCGCCGAGATTGCGCGCTCGGAATGGTATCGCGAGGGTCGTGTGCCGCTGCATACGTTGCGTGCCGATATCGATTATGGCTTTGCCGAGGCACGGACCACCTACGGCATCTTGGGTGTGAAGGTCTGGGTCTTCCGCGGCGAGGTCCTCGGGGACTTCCCCGGTACCGGCGTCAAAGACAAGACCGAAAAGAAGGGTTGAGCCATGCTGCAGCCAAAGCGTACAAAATTTCGAAAGCAGCACAAAGGCCACAATCGCGGGCTTGCGCAGAGTGGAAACCAGGTTTCCTTTGGTGAGTTTGGGCTAAAAGCGGTTGGGCGTGGCCGGTTGACTGCACGCCAGATCGAGGCTGCGCGTCGCGCCATCACCCGTAAGGTCAAGCGCGGCGGAAAGTTGTGGATTCGTGTTTTCCCGGATAAGCCGATCTCCAAGAAGCCCCTTGAGGTTCGTATGGGTAAAGGCAAGGGCAACGTCGAGTACTGGGTCGCTTTGATCCAGCCTGGGCGGATGCTCTATGAAATCGAAGGCGTGTCCGAAGAATTGGCGCGCGATGCCTTTGAACTTGCTGCGGCTAAGCTGCCGGTACAGACGCGATTCGAGAAGAGGACGGTGCTCTGATGAAGGCTCAAGAATTACGCAAACACGGTGTTGCCGAACTCGAGAAACGACTGCACGAGCTGCTCAAGGAGCAGTTCAACCTGCGGATGCAGCAGCGGACCGGCCAACTTTCACGGCCATCGCAGGTCAAGAGCGTGCGCCGTGACATCTCGCGGATCAAGACGCTGATGACTGAGCAAACCAAGGCGGCGGCGGGGACCGGTCAATGAGTGAGAACAACGAGAGTAATCGCGTGCTCACCGGGCAGGTGATCAGCAATGCAATGGACAAGACGATAACCGTCGTCATTGAGCGCCGCGTCAAGCATCCGCTCTACGGCAAGTTCATGCGCCGCTCGACCAAAGTCCACGCACAGGATGACGCGAACGAGTGCAATAAGGGCGATTGGGTGCGCGTCGAGCAGTGCCGGCCCTTGTCGAAAACCAAGAGCTGGCGGCTGGTCGAGGTCGTGGAGCGCGCGCGTTAACGAGGCCTTCTCAGGTCTACTCAGGCTCCGGACGTGCAGACCCGGCTTATGTCGGTCTCCGCTCAGCAGTTGCAAAGGTAGGTTCATACAATGATTCAAATGCAAACCCGCCTCAGCGTGGCCGACAACAGCGGGGCGCGCTCGGTGCAGTGCATCAAGGTGCTGGGCGGCTCGCATCGGCGCTACGCCGGCATTGGCGATGTGGTCAAGGTCACCGTCAAGGATGCGATTCCGCGCGGCAAGGTCAAAAAGGGCGATGTTTTCAATGCGGTCGTGGTTCGGACACGCCAGGGTGTGCGTCGCCCGGATGGCTCGCGAATTCGCTTCGACGGCAATGCGGCAGTCCTGCTCAACAACCAGCTCCAGCCGATCGGTACCCGTATCTTCGGACCGGTGACGCGCGAGCTCCGTGGCGAGCGCTTCATGAAGATCATCTCGCTGGCGCCCGAGGTTCTCTAACCATGAACAAGATTAAGGTAGGCGATGATGTCATGATCATCGCTGGTAAGGACAAAGGCAAGCGCGGCACAGTGCTCAAGATGGACGCTGACCGGGTCGTGGTGGAAAACGTTAACATGGCGAAGAAACACCAGAAGCCGAATCCGCAGAAGGGCGTGCCAGGCGGGATCGTTGAGCAAGAGATGCCGCTGCACCGCTCCAATGTCGGGGTCTACAATCCTGCCGTCGGACGCGCCGATCGAATTGGCGTCAAGACACTCGAGGACGGCACAAAGGTTCGGATTTTCAAGTCTGACGGCGAAGTCGTGGACGTTGGGTAAGCATATGGCTAGGTTGCAGACACTCTACAACGATAAATACCTCGGTGAGCTCCGCGAGCGTTTTGGCTACAAGAGCGTGATGCAGGTGCCGCGGCTGACTAAGATCACCTTGAATATGGGTGTTGGTGAGGCCGTGACCGACAAGAAGGTGATGGACTTTGCGGTTGGCGACATGACCAAGATTGCCGGGCAGAAGCCAGTGGTGACCAATGCGCGCAAGTCGGTTGCTGGGTTCAAGATCCGCGAAGGCTGGCCGGTCGGCTGCAAGGTCACTTTGCGTCGCGAGCGGATGTACGAGTTCCTCGATCGGTTGATCAATGTCGCGATGCCTCGCGTAAGGGATTTCCGTGGGCTTAGCCCGAAGGCGTTCGATGGCCGCGGCAATTACTCGCTCGGTGTTCGCGAGCAGATCATCTTCCCGGAGATCGACTACGACAAGATCGACGCGGTGCGTGGCCTCGATGTCGTCATCACGACAACGGCGCGCAACGACGAGGAAGGGCGTGCGCTGCTCGAGGCCTTCCAGTTCCCATTCCGTACCTAATTTTCGGAGGCGAAGGTTGGCGAAGAAGAGCATGATCGCGCGCGATAAGAAGCGTGCACTGATCGCAGAGCGCTACGCAGTTCGGCGCGCACAATTGAAGGCTGTCATTAATGATCGTAGTGCCGATCCTGAGCAGGTTGAGGCCGCAGTGGTGGCTCTTCAAAAGCTGCCCCGCGATGCAAGCCCAACGCGGTATCAACGCCGTTGCCGCGTCAGCGGACGTCCGCATGCGGTCTATCGAAAGTTCGGTCTTGGCCGAAACAAGTTACGCGAGGCTGTGATGCGCGGCGATGTGCCGGGCGTCGTCAAGGCCAGCTGGTAGAGTTCACGCGATGCCAGAGGCCCCCACCTAGGCGGACTCGCCCATTGACGGCGCAGGTCGGTTCTGACGGATGACCGGCAAGCCGCCTGCGCTGTCGTGGCTGCACAGATTGATTGCACAACGAAGTATGACCGGATCTTCCGGTCGCCCTGTTCACCCCGAGGCGAGCAGGTTCGAGAAAACCCTAGCGGGTATCGCGCTTTAACAAGCGGTCTGACCCCGGAGTTAACCAATGAGCATGACTGATCCCATTGCGGATATGCTGACACGCATCCGTAACGGCCAAGCGCGCGGCAAGATCACGATCTCGATGCCGCACTCGAAGAAAAAGCAGGCCGTCGCTAACCTCCTTCGGGACGAGGGATACATCGCTGACGTCTCCGTCGAGGACGATGAAAAAGCCAGGCCCCAGCTGGTTCTCAGACTGAAGTATTACCGTGGCAAGCCGGTCATCGAGTACCTGAAGCGGGTCTCTCGCCCCGGCTTGCGTATCTACCGTGGTAAGGACGAGCTCCCCAGTGTCTGGAACGGGCTCGGTGTCGTTATCGTATCGACCTCGCAAGGCTTGATGTCTGACCGTGCCGCGCGCAAGGCCGGGCACGGTGGCGAGATCCTGGCCTACGTCGCCTAAGGGAGGTTGTTATGTCCAGAATAGGTAAAGCGCTGGTCAAGGTGCCTAGCGGCGTCGACGTCAAGATGTCAGGGCGTGATGTCACCGTTAAGGGACCCAAGGGGTCGCTCTCCTGGACCATTCATCCGTTTGTAGAGGTCGATATTGACGGTTCAGTGGTCACAACCCGGCCCGCGAATGCAGACGATGCTCAGTGGGCGATGGTGGGCACGACCCGCGCACTGCTGAACAACATGGTTCAGGGTGTTAGCAGCGGCTTCGAACGCAAGCTCAACCTGGTTGGCGTTGGCTACCGAGCACAAGGCAAAGGCAAGGTGCTGAATCTCGCGCTCGGCTTTTCGCATCCGATCGACTTCCCGGTTCCGGAGGGAATCGAGATCGAGACCCCAACGCCGACCGAGATCGTCGTGCGCGGGATCGACAAACAGCAAGTCGGCCAGGTTGCCGCAGTGATTCGCGGGTTCCGACCGCCGGAACCGTACAAGGGCAAGGGTGTTCGGTACGCGGATGAGCAAGTCCTGCGTAAAGAAGCCAAGAAGAAATAGGTGATGCGGATGGATAAGAAACATGCCCGGCTCCGGCGCGCAACGCGCGCCCGGGCCAAGATTCGCGAACTTGGCGGCTATCGGCTTTGTGTGTACCGGACGCCACGGCACATCTATGCCCAGGTGATCGGCGCAGCGGGTGACCGCGTCATCGCGAGTGCATCAACGGTCGAGAAAGAGCTCAAGGCGGCTTGCGAGGGCCACACCGGCAACATCAAGGCAGCCGCGCAAATCGGTCATATGATCGCCGAACGTGCCCGCTCAGCTGGGGTCGAGAAGGTGAGCTTCGACCGCTCTGGATTCAAATATCACGGCCGCGTCAAGGCGCTGGCCGATTCCGCGCGCGAGCACGGGCTTCAGTTCTGAGGAGACGCAGATGTCGAATTACAACCCAAAGCCCGAAGGCGACGAGCTGCTTGAAAAGCTGATCTCGGTTAACCGGGTGGCGAAGGTCGTCAAGGGTGGCCGTGTGTTCGGTTTCGGTGCGCTCACCGTAGTCGGCGATGGCAAAGGCCGGGTCGGCTATGGCACCGGCAAGGCGCGTGAGGTCCCGGTCGCGATCCAAAAGGCGATGGAGTGCGCGCGCAAGAACATGGTCGATATCCGGCTGAAGGGCAGCACCCTGCAGTATCCGGTCAACGGCCGTCACGGCGCCGCCCATGTCTATATGCAGCCGGCCTCTGAAGGTACCGGCATCATCGCCGGTGGTGCCATGCGTGCGGTGTTCGAGGTGGTGGGTGTGCAGGACGTGCTCGCCAAGTGTATCGGTACCAATAACGCCATCAACGTGGTCCAGGCAACGATCAACGGCCTCGCTGGCATGGCCGACGCTGAGACGGTTGCTGCAAAGCGTGGCATGACCGTCGAAGATATCCTAGGGTAGGAGCGAGCAATGTCGGAAAACAGGCTGAAGGTTCAGCTCGTGCGCAGCATGCACGGGCGTTTGAAGACGCACCAGGATTGTGTCCGCGGCCTTGGCTTGCGGCGCATGCACCAGATTGCCGAGGTAGAAGACACACCGGCGACCCGCGGTATGGTGAATAAGGTGCAATACATGGTCCGCGTTTTGGAGGACGGTTGAGATGCGTCTGAATACTCTTTCGCCCGATACGGGTAGCCGGTCAAGCTCCAAGCGGGTCGGTCGCGGAATCGGCAGTGGACTCGGCAAGACCGCTGGACGTGGTCACAAGGGGCAGAAGGCGCGCACCGGCGGTTTCCACAAGACCGGCTTTGAGGGAGGGCAGATGCCCTTGCAGCGGCGCCTGCCAAAGGTTGGCTTCCGCTCGCGCAAAGCCGCAAGTAAAGATGAGATCCGTCTCGGTGAGCTGAAGCGCTTAGAAGGAACAGAGGTCGATCTGGCGAGCCTACGGGCTGCGGATCTGATCAAAGGCGCCGTTTCATCGGCTAAATTGATCAAGTCTGGCGAGGTCGATCGTGCCTATCAGGTCAAGGGTCTGCAGGTGACCGCCGGCGCGCGCGCCGCGATCGAAGCAGCCGGCGGATCGGTCGCAGAGACCGACAGTTAAACCAGCGCAAGCGAATCAGGGGCGGGCAAGATGGCGAAGAATACGGCATCGATGATGCAGTCGCTCGGCGGGATGGGCCGATTGACCGAGCTGCGGCAGCGCTTGCTGTTCGTGCTGGCTGCGATGCTCGTCTATCGTATCGGCACCTTCATCCCGGTCCCTGGGGTGAACCCCGAGGCGCTGGCCGTGCTTTTCGACCAGAATCAAGGCTCCATCCTAGACATGTTCAATATGTTCTCAGGTGGGGCGCTTGAGCGGGCAAGCATCCTGGCGCTAGGCATCATGCCGTACATTTCAGCGAGCATCATCATGCAGCTGATGTCGGCGGTCATCCCCCAGCTCGAGCAGCTTAAGAAAGAGGGTGAAGCCGGTCGGCGCAAGATCACTCAGTACACGCGCTATGGCACGGTAGTACTGGCGACTTTTCAGGCGATCGGTATCTCGATCGCGCTGCAGGGGCAAACCGCTGGCGGCTCGGCGCTGGTGGTGCAGCAAGGCTTCGGATTTGTCTTCACCGCAGCTGTATCCTTGGTGACCGGGACCATGTTTCTGATGTGGCTGGGTGAGCAGATCACCGAGCGCGGCATCGGCAACGGCATCTCGCTGATCATCTTTGCCGGTATCGTCGCTGGGCTGCCGGCCGCCGTTGGAGGAACGCTGGAACTGGTGCGCACCGGTGAGATGAATGCATTGGCGGTGCTGGTGCTGTTCGCTCTAGCCCTGGCGGTGACTGCCTTCGTGGTCTTCGTCGAGCGTGGACAGCGACGGATCACCGTCAACTATGCGCGCCGCCAGCAAGGAAGGCGGATGCTAGCCGCGCAGAGTACGCACTTGCCGTTGAAGCTGAATATGGCCGGTGTCATCCCGCCCATCTTCGCCTCAAGCATCATTCTGTTCCCGGGGACGCTCGGGCAGTGGTTTGGGCAGTCGGAGAACATGCGCTGGCTGGCCGACCTAACCGCCAAGCTTTCGCCGGGTGAGCCGGTCTACGTGATCTTTTACGCGACCGCCATCATCTTTTTCTGCTTCTTCTACACGGCTTTGGTCTTCAACGCCAAGGACACAGCGGACAACCTGAAGCGATCGGGTGCGTTCATTCCTGGAATTCGTCCCGGAGAGCAGACTGCGCGCTATATTGACTCTGTGATGACGCGGCTGACAGCAGCCGGTGCGTTGTACATCACCGCTGTCTGTTTATTGCCCGAGTTTTTGATCGTCGGTTGGAATGTACCCTTCTATTTCGGCGGTACCTCATTGTTGATCGTGGTTGTGGTCGTGATGGATTTCATGGCCCAGGTACAGGCACATCTGATGTCGCATCAATATGAGGGCCTGATGAAAAAGGCCAACCTCAAGGCGCCTGGCGCCGGCCTGACGCGATAACTAACGACATGCGGGGCCGATTGTTCTAGCGGTAGCTAGCGGCGGCAACGCGATGCGCGTCCCCTGTGCAACCAAGCCCGCGAGCATCTGAAAAAAAACGGAGAACATCATGAAGGTAAGAGCATCTGTCAAAAAGATCTGCCGCCACTGCAAGACGATCCGTCGCAACGGCACGATCCGAGTGATCTGCAAAGACCCGCGCCACAAACAGCGCCAGGGTTAGCGAGCTGAGCCCTGCCGCCGCTTTCATCTTAAGGCGCACGGTGCTACACTGCTCTGTTTACACTTTTTCTTCTAAAAGAACCGAACGCTTAGGAGCGCAACGCGCATGGCTCGAATCGCCGGAGTCAATATTCCAGACCGCAAGCACGCGGTCATCGCCTTGACATCGATCTACGGGATCGGGCGGACTCGGGCGGCCGCGATCTGCGAAGCCGCACAGGTACCGACCACGGCCCCCATCCGCACACTGACTGAGGACGAGGTCGATCGGCTGCGTACTGAGGTCGGCAAGTTATCGGTCGAAGGTGACCTCCGGCGCGAGGTCTCGATGAATATCAAGCGCTTGATGGACCTTGGCTGTAATCGCGGCATTCGGCATCGTCGCGGACTTCCGCTGCGTGGCCAGCGTACGCGCACCAATGCGCGGACTCGTAAAGGGCCGCGGCGCCCGGTTCGTCGTTAAACCCCTTTAAGGGCTCTGTCCGACCGGCGCGGGATCGCGCCGGCGGCAGGGAACGCCTTTTCCGCTCGGAGACAGATTACAGTGGCTAAGCAGCTGCGCACGCGCAAGAAAGTAAAGAAGCAGGTGGCGGATGGCGTGGCACACATCCACGCCTCGTTCAACAACACCATCATCACAATCACCGATCGGCAGGGCAATGCCTTGACCTGGGCCACCTCTGGCGGCTCTGGCTTTCGCGGATCGCGTAAGAGTACACCCTTCGCGGCACAGGTCGCTGCGACACGTGCCGGCCAGGCCGCGAAGGAGTTCGGCGTCGTCAACCTTGATGTGCACGTGAAGGGGCCGGGCCCAGGCCGCGAGTCCGCGGTGCGTGCACTCAACAATGCCGGATTTAAGGTTGCGAGCATCACTGACGTGACGCCGATCCCACACAATGGTTGCCGACCGCCGAAGAAGCGGCGCGTCTAACGGGGCAGAGAACATGGCAAGATACATTGGTCCCACCTGCAAGCTTGCACGCCGCGAAGGTGTCGATCTTGGGCTCAAGAGCAAGGCACGCGCGCTCGAGACCAAGTGCAATCTGGAGAAGCAGCCAGGTCAGGCCGCTGATCGGCGGCGACGGCTCTCCGATTATGGTCTTCAGTTGCGAGAGAAGCAGAAGGTTCGTCGTACCTACGGTGTGATGGAGAAGCAGTTTCGCAACTATTACGCTGAGGCCGCACGCCGTAAGGGTGCAACCGGTGAGAACCTGCTGCAACTGCTAGAGCGTCGACTCGACAACGTCGTCTTTCGGATGGGTTTTGGTGCCACCCGCGCCGAGGCCCGGCAATTGATTGGTCATAAAGCCGTGCTGGTCAACGGCAAAACGGTTTCGATCCCATCCTACCAAGTGTCGATCGAGGACGAGATCGAGGTGCGTGATAAGGCCAAGAAGCAGGTGCGGGTGCAGAATGCACTGGCCCTAGCCGAGGCGAATGGCTTCGCGGAATGGATCGACGTCGACAGCAAATCGGCGAAAGGGGTCTTTAAACGGGTCCCAGACCGGGTTGATCTGCCCTCCGACATCAACGAGTCGCTCATCGTCGAGTTGTACTCCAAGTAACGCCGCCGAGGGAGTTTTCTATGTCAGACGTCGCAGGCGGCTTTCTCAAGCCGCGCATCGTCAAGGTCGACCCCGTCGCCGGCAGTCCAAACCGGGCTAAGGTCTCTCTTGAGCCTTTCGAGCGGGGATTTGGGCACACGCTCGGCAATGCACTCCGGCGCATCTTGCTGTCGTCGATGGATGGCTTTGCCGTCACCGAGGTCGAGATCCAAGGCATTCTGCATGAGTACACCACCATCGAAGGTGTGCAGCAGGACGTGCTTGAGATTCTGCTTAACCTGAAGCAACTGGCGATCCGGTTGCACGGGCGGGACGAGGCCACCTACACCCTGAGCAAGGTCGGTCCTGGTGCCGTGACCGCCGGCAATATCAGTCTCGACCATACCGCTGAGGTCGCTAACCCGGACCTGGTTATTGCTAACCTGACGGGTAAGAGCGAGCTGAGCATGTCGCTAACGGTCCGTCGTGGCCGCGGCTATGAGCCGGCTAGCGTGCGCGAAGCTAGCGGTGGCGAGGAGCGGCCAATCGGTAAGCTGCCGCTTGATGCAACCTTCAGTCCGGTGCTGCGCGTGGCGATCGACGTCGAAGCGGCCCGTGTCGAGCAGCGAACCGATCTTGATCGTCTCGTGATCGACATTGAGACCGACGGGACGCTCGACGCCAAGGATGCGGTGCAACGCGCTGCAAGCATCCTGCGCGATCAGCTCGGCAGCTTCGTCGATCTCGACCAGTCCGGGCCGACCGACGGCCTGAGCGAAGATCGACCGAGCGAGCCGGCCTATGATCCGATCCTGGTGCGGCCGGTTGATGAGCTTGAATTGACCGTCCGCTCGGCGAATTGCCTGAAGGCGGAGAACATCTACCTGATCGGTGACCTGATTCAGCGCACCGAGGTTGAGCTGCTGAAGACGCCCAATCTTGGCAAGAAGTCGCTCACCGAGATCAAGGATGTGTTGGCGACGCGCGGCCTATCGCTTGGGATGCGGCTCGAGAACTGGCCACCCGAGAATATCGAAGAGTTGATGGTCAAGTAGCGACCGGGTCACGAGCGACCGGACCTAAAGCGACCGGAACAGTACCGATCGGAACAGAACAATGCGACATCAAAAAGCTGGAAGAAAACTCAATCGTAATAGCGCTCACCGTGAGGCGATGTTTCGCAACATGGCGGGCTCGCTGTTCCGGCACGAGCTGATCAAGACCACGTTGCCGAAGGCTAAGGAGCTGCGGCGCGTCGCCGAGCCCTTAATCACCTTAGCCAAGGAGGATTCGGTGCACCATCGCCGTCTCGCCTTTTCCCGGCTGCGCGATAAAGAGGCCGTTGGCAAGCTCTTCACCGAATTGGGTCCTAGGTATAGCGAGCGGCCCGGCGGCTATCTGCGCATCCTCAAGTGTGGCTTTCGCGCCGGCGACGCGGCACCCATGGCCTATGTTGAGCTGGTCGATCGTCCAGCTGACGAACTCGCCGTCGAGGACGACGATTGAGAGCTTGCGCGCGCGGAGGGGCAAGCAACAGCCTCAAGGGTGACGATGCGGCCGGGCTTGACCCGGCCGTTTGCGTTTGTGCTCTGCCCTGATGGCCCGCCCAGGGGTGCGTATCGCGTTGCTGACCGATTTTGGCGATGGGCCTTACGTCGGCCAGATGCGGCTGCGCCTGACGCAGCTTGCGCCCAGCGTTCCGATTGTCACGCTGATCTCCGATCTGCCGCAGTTTCGCCCAGACCTCGCTGCATACCTCTTGCTCGGCCTGCAGGCCGGGATGCCGTCCGAAACGGTCTATTGTTGTGTTGTCGATCCCGGGGTTGGCACCGACCGGGAAGTGATCATTGCCGATTGCGGCCAAGACTGGTGGCTTGCGCCTGACAACGGGGTGTTGGTGCCTTTGCTGCGCAGTCACCCTGGGGCGCGTCTGTATCGGCTCAGATGGCGTCCGCAACAGCTTTCAGCGAGCTTCCACGGTCGAGACCTGTTTGTGCCTGCCGCAGCGCGCTTGGTAGCCGGCGAGTTGCCGGATGCAGCGCCTATCGACCCCAGCGCGTTAGTCGGGGCCGATTGGCCGGATGAGCGCGCCTGCATCTGCTATGTTGATGCCTTTGGTAACCTGATGACAGGGTTGCGTGCTGACGGTCTGTCGGCTATTCAGGAGCTGCAGGTCGGAGGACATCGCCTGAAAGCGGCGCGGACCTTTGCCGAGGTCGCGCGCGGCGAGGCCTTCTGGTATCGCAATGCCTTTGGTCTGGTCGAGCTGGCCGTCAACCAAGGACGTGCCGATCACTGCTTGGGCCTGGGTCTTGGTGCACCAGTGTCGCTGGGTTGACGCCTGCCTTTGGCTTTTTCTTGAATTCGCTATCACGTCCTCATCTAGCTACAAGGACGCTTCAGAACACCAGAACAGAGCCTAAACGTGCAAGACAGTCAGCACAGCTTGTATCCACCGATTGAGCCCTTTGTCGCCACCCGCCTTGCGGTCGGGCAGGGCCATGAACTCTACCTAGAGCAGTCGGGCAATCCCGGCGGCATCCCGGCGGTGTTCCTTCACGGTGGGCCGGGTGCCGGATGCGGCCCATCGCATCGTCGGTTCTTTGATCCCGACCGCTATCGGATCATCCTCTTCGATCAGCGTGGCTGTGGACGCTCGACGCCGCATGCGAGCCTCGAGCACAACAGCACCTGGGACCTGGTTGCCGACATGGAACGTATCCGCGAGCATCTGGGCATCGAGCGCTGGCTTGTGTTCGGCGGCTCCTGGGGCTCGACCCTGGCCCTGGCCTATGCCGAGACCTATCCGGAGCATGTGAGCGCCCTGGTGTTGCGCGGGATCTTCCTCTGCCGTCCGGATGAGATCGCCTGGTTCTATCAGCAGGGTGCGAGTTGGATCTTCCCCGACTATTGGCGGGATTTTCTGGCACCCATCCCTGCCGCGGAGCAGAACGATCTCCTCCATGCCTACCACCACCGTCTGACCAGCTCGGACGAGGCGACGCGCTTGACCGCCGCCAAGGCCTGGTCGATCTGGGAGGGCCGCTGTGCAACCCTGCTGCCGGACCCGGATATCCGCCGCACCTTCAGTAATGAGCCGCTTGCGCTCAGTTTGGCGCGCATCGAATGCCACTACTTCGTCAACCAGGCCTTCGTGCGGCCGAATCAGTTGTTGGACGAGGCATCGCGGCTTGCAGAGATCCCCGGCATCATCGTCCATGGTCGCTATGATCTGATCTGCCCATTGCGTTCGGCTTGGGAGCTGGCCGCGGCTTGGCCGCGGGCCTCACTTGAGGTGATCCCAGATGCGGGTCACGCCGCCTTTGAGCCTGGAATCGCGCGGGCGTTGGTTGCGGCCACTGATCGGTTGGCTGCTGAGATCGACCCCGAGCGCGCTAGCAGCGCGCGCTGAGTCGGCACGATGATCGGCTTGCTGCAGCGGGTGCGCTCGGCGCGGGTTGAGGTTGATGGTGCCCTCATCGGCGCAATCGATGCCGGGCTGCTGGTGTTGGTCGGCGTGCAAAAGGGTGACGACGAGGCGCGCGGCGAGCGGTTGCTTGAGCGTTTGCTTGGCTATCGCCTGTTTGCTGATGAGACTGGCCGCATGAACCGCAGCCTGGTCGACACCTCGGGAGGCCTGCTGCTGGTGCCCCAATTCACCTTGGCGGCCGATACCAAGAAGGGTACGCGCGCGAGCTTCACCAGCGCCGCCGCGCCAGCAGAGGGCGAGCGATTATTTCATCTGCTGCTCGAGCGCGCGCGTGAGCGCTATCAACCGGTTGCGAGCGGGCGTTTCGGCGCCGATATGCAGGTGATCCTGACCAACGATGGCCCCGTTACCTTCTGGCTCGAGTCCTGACTGCGGTTTATACTGTGCTGCTTACATCCTGCCTGCCGCCCCTAGTAGAGAGCCTAATGTCTCATGCCGGTTGCTGAGTCCAACGCACATCGCATCGCCGAGATCGAGCGCAACACCCTCGAGACGCAGGTGCGCGTCAGTCTGGATCTGGATGGCGCCGGGCGGGCGCGACTCGACACCGGCGTGCCCTTCCTGGAGCACATGCTCGATCAGATTGCCCGGCATGGGCTGATCGATATCGAGGTGCAGGCCAAGGGCGATCTACAGATCGACGCCCATCACACGGTTGAGGATGTCGGTATCACGCTCGGCCAGGCGCTGGCCGCGGCCCTCGGCGACAAGGCTGGCATCCGACGCTATGGCCATGCCTATGTGCCCCTGGATGAGGCCTTATCGCGTGTGGTGGTCGACCTCTCTGGCCGGCCGATGCTGACCTACGAGGTCACCTACACCCGTGCCCTGATCGGTGGCTTTGATGTCGACCTGTTGCGCGAATTCTTTCAGGGTATGGTCAACCAGGCCGCGATGACGTTGCAGATCGACAATCTGCGGGGTATCAATGCCCATCATCAGGCCGAGACCATCTTTAAGGCCTTCGGTCGCGCGCTGCGGATGGCCGTGGAGCCTGATCCGCGCATGGCTGGCATCATGCCTTCAACCAAGGGCAGCCTCTGACCATCGGCTGTGCACGGATCATCGCCTAAGCCGACGACCTTGCTCAAGCCTGCCTCGCCCAAGGCCTGCTAAGTGTGACTGGTACATAGACGCTAGCGAAGCCCAGTGCGCGCGATGCTGGCGCGCGCTCGCATCCACCTCAATCGCCCGCTGGAGGGCTTTCGATGCTGCTGATTCCCGCTATCGACCTCAAGGACGGCCGCTGTGTGCGGTTGCGACAGGGGAGGATGGAAGACGAGACGGTGTTTTCTGATGATCCGGTCGAGATCGCCGGGCGCTGGGTCGGTGCGGGCGCAAAACGCTTGCACCTGGTCGATCTCAACGGCGCCTTTGCTGGCGAGCCGGTCAATGGTGAGGCGATCCGCGCCATTGCGGTGGCCTTTCCGGACCTGCCGATCCAGGTTGGCGGTGGTATCCGTGACGAGCAGACCATTGGTGCTTATCTTGAAGCAGGTGTGCATTGGTGCATCATCGGCACCCAAGCGGTGAAGGAGCCCGCGCTGGTCGCCCGTGCTTGTGCGACCTTTCCGGGTCATATCATCGTCGGTTTGGATGCGAAGGACGGTCAGGTCGCGATCAACGGCTGGGCTGAGGTCACCGAGTATCGGGTCGAAACGCTCTCACAACGCTTTGAGCATGACGGCGTTGAGGCTATCGTCTATACCGATATCGGTCGCGACGGCATGTTGAGCGGCCCCAACATCGAGGCCACCCGTGCCTTGGCCGACGCGATCCGGATTCCGGTGATCGCTTCCGGGGGGATTACCCATCTCGATGACCTGCGCGCCTTGGCGGCGGTGGCCGAGCCGGGCATCATCGGCGCGATCACGGGCCGCGCCATCTATGAAGGCACCCTCGACTTCGCCGAGGGCCAGCGTGTGGCGGCGGGTCCTGCTGAGTCCTGACCCGTCTGTGAGCCAACATTTTCCCGGATATGAGCCTGAAACGGCGAAAAAAGGCGGAGAAAACAGCGGAGAAAGCGCTGAGAAATGGGAGAGAAACGTGTCTGATGTCTTGAATCGACTCTCCGAGGTGCTGGAAGCGCGCAAGGGCGCCGACCCCAGCACCTCCTACGTTGCCAAGCTCTACGACAAGGGGCTGGATGCGATCCTGAAGAAGATCGGCGAGGAGGCCACCGAAACGGTGATGGCGGCCAAGGATGGTGACCCCGAGAAGCTGGTCTACGAACTCGCCGACCTCTGGTTCCATTCGCTGGTCCTGATGGCCGATCAGGGACTCCATCCGGACACCGTGCTGGCCGAGCTTGATCGGCGTTTTGGACTCTCGGGTTTGACCGAGAAGGCCTCGAGGCCAGAGGGGTAGTGTCAACTGAGAGAAGGGCCAGCTGAGAACGGCCTGCTGTCGCTGTGATTTATGCACCGCGGCATGTCCATGCGGTATAGTCGCCGGTCGAGGCCAGACCTCAGAATGGGGTTGACGTGGTTACCGCCTCAGGCTGCATAGAACGAACATTTCGGTTGCCCGAACTGGGCGACCTCAAGGCTTGTCCCGGAGGTTTCGATGGGCGTAGGTGGAATAGGTATTTGGCAACTGTTAATCATCCTCCTGATCGTGGTGCTGCTGTTCGGCACCAAGCGATTGAAGAGCATTGGCTCTGATCTCGGCAATGCCGTCAAAGGGTTTCGCTCTGCGATGACCGATTCTGATAAGGCCGCCGAGGACGAAGAAGATCCCAGGCGACTCGACGCGGCCAAGTCTGAGCAGGCCTCAGATTCGACCGACTCTAGCACCGATTCGGCCTCAGCCAAGCCGACGGATAAGACCAAGGTCTGAGATGCCGGTTATCGGGTTTAGCAATCGAGCGTGTGAACAGGTTGGAGCAGGACGGATCAGATGTTCGATGTCGGTGCCTTAGAGCTGCTGGTCATTAGTGTAGTCGCCTTGATCGTCGTCGGGCCTGAGCGGTTGCCGAAGTTGGCGCGAACCGCTGGACTCTGGGTCGGTCGGGCGCGGCGCGCCTTCTCCTCGGTGAAGGAAGAGATTGATCGCGAGATCAAGGCGGACGAACTCAAGGAGATCCTGCGCAAGCAGGCCGAGAGCCGCCCATTGGAGACCATTCTCGAAGAGACCGTTAATCCACGTACAGCCTCCAACCAGGGCAACGGGCAGACCAGCTCAAAGTCTTCGGTCTCGGAACCAGACCCGGGTTCCAGCCCCGACTCTGAATTAGGCACTGCCCCAGACGCGCGTTCGGCAGTGGCCGAAACGCCCAAGGATCGCTCATGAGTCGCCTCGGATGACCTCTTCTGCCTCTCGCGAACATTCCAAGCGACAGGGCGTCTCTGGGCCTGATTCCTTAGGCTCGAATGGCCTCGGCGGTGAGCAGCCATTCATCTCGCATCTGGTCGAGCTGCGTGATCGCCTGATTCGGATGCTCATCGCCATTGCGCTGGTGTTTCTGGTGTTGTTCCCGTTCGCGAACGACATCTACACCTTTGTCGCCGAGCCGATCCGCGCGCAGCTCCCGGTCGGCTCACAGATGATCGCGACCCAGGTTGCCTCACCCTTCCTGACGCCGTTCAAGCTGACCCTGGTCGTGGCGATCTTCGTGGCCATGCCTTACCTGCTCTACCAGTTCTGGGGCTTTATCGCACCGGGGCTCTACACCCACGAGAAGCGGCTGGCGCTGCCGCTAGTCAGCTCCAGTATCCTGCTGTTCTATCTCGGGATGCTGTTTGCGTATTACGCCGTATTCCCGCTGGTGTTCGGGTTCTTCTCGGCGGTGACGCCCGAAGGCGTTGCGCAGATGCCCGATATCGCCTTCTACCTCGAATTCGTGCTGAAGCTGTTCTTTGCCTTTGGCATCGCCTTCGAGATCCCGATCGCGACCATCTTGTTGGTCGCGATCGGTGCGACCACCCCTGAGGCGCTGAAGCGCAAGCGCCCCTATGTCATCGTTGGCGTCTTCGTCGCTGGCATGCTGCTCACGCCACCGGATGTGATCAGCCAAACGCTCCTGGCGTTACCGATGTGGCTGCTGTTTGAGGCCGGCATCTTCTTCTCGCGGTTCGTCAAACCCAGGGCTGACGAGGATGAGGACCCTGGGTTCCCCGATGGCGGACCAGAGGGTGAACCGGCAACCGAAGCCAGGACTCGGCCCACGGCGGCTGAGAACTCGTCGGACACCGGTCTATCGACGATGGTCGGTGACGAGATCGATGGTGGTGATCGCAACGAGCCCGGACGCTATCGACCGATGACCGACGACGAGATGGAGGCCGAGCTTGATGCCATTGAGGCAGAGGAGCTTGAGGCCTTGGAGTCTGCGCCCGAGTCTGAGTCTGCGCCCGAGCCCGAGCCCGAGCCTGATTCCAAACAGGCGCTAAGCGCAGCCGATGAGTCGTCTCAGGTCGAGCTGATCGAGACCCTGATCCGCAAAGCGAACCAGCTTCGAGCATCGGGAGAGGTCGCCCATGCCAAGCAACTGCTCTATCGGGTACTCGAGGAAGGCACCGCTGATCAGCGCGCGGTCGCTCGCAATATCCTTGTCGATCTGGATCGGTGAGCAAGCCATTGGTGCGAGCCCGGACTGGGCGCTCGTCGGTGCCCTTGGCGATCTGCGCTGAGGGCGCTAGTCGGGTGCGATGGCCGCTCCGATATCTGCTGCGATGACCCACTCGCCAACCGACCAAGATCAGCCTTCTACGCCCCAGTCGCGTCGTCGAGAGGCGGCGCGATCGGCCGCAGCAGCGACGGGACGGGGTACACAGAATCGCCTCAAGCAGTTACGCGCGTTCTGCCACGCGGCACACGTTGGCAGCATCAGTGCGGCAGCCGAGTTGGTCTCGCTGAGTCAGCCCACCGTCTCGCTACAGATTCAATCGCTCGAGCGCGAGCTAGACACCGTCCTGTTCGAACGTCGCGGTCCAAAGATCCAACTCACGCCCGAGGGGGCGCTACTGTTTGAGCTGGCGCAGCCGCTGGTGCAGGGGATCGACGGCCTGCAGGAGGCCTTTGCGGCCCAGTGCGGCCGGCTCGATCGCGGCCGGCTCGACATCGCCGCTGGCGAATCGACCATCCTCTACATCCTGCCCGAGCCGATCCAACGCTTCGCCGAGCGGTACCCGGGCATCGAGCTGCAACTCCATAACGTCACCGGCCGCGATGGCCTGGCGATGGTGTGCGCCGACGAGGTTGATCTGGCCGTGGGCTCGATGCTCGAGGTGCCGGACGACATCCGCTACATCCCGATCGTCACCTACCAGCCGATGCTGATCACGCCCTTGGGGCACCCGCTGGCAGAGAAGCCTGATGTCTCGTTGCAGGATATCGCCGAGCACGGGCTGATCCTGCCGCCGCGTCACCTGAGTACCTGGCGCCTGGTCGACCTAGTGTTCCGCCAACAGGGGTTGAGCTATCAGGTGCGCCTCGAGGCCGGTGGCTGGGAGGTGATCAAGAAATACGTCGCGCTCGGGCTTGGCATCTCGATCGTCACCGATGTCTGCCTCACTGGCGAAGAGCCACTGGCGCGCCGTCCGTTGGATGCCTATTTCCCGGCGCGCAGCTATGGGCTGGTGCTCCGGCGCGGCAAGTTCATGTCCGCGAGCAGCAAGCGTTTCCAGGCGCTGATGACCGAGCTGTTCTTGGCCGGCGGCGAGCGTTCTGGCCAGCCACCGGCCGCTGGTGACGACTCGTTCGAGGACGGTCTACTCGGGTGAGCGCTCAAGTGGTGAGTGGTGAGTGGTGAGTGGTGAGTGGTGAGTGGCGAGCGCTGGATTCTGTTTTTGCATTCGAGCCTGATCGATCAGCGACCCGGCTCACTGTTTCGGTAAACCATTGACACTATGAGTATCAAATCCGACCGCTGGATTCGCCGCATGGCGAGTGAGCAGGGCATGATCGAACCCTATATCCCCGGCCAAGTCCGGGAGTCAGAAGGCGGCGGTCGTGTCATCTCCTACGGCACCTCGAGCTACGGCTACGATATCCGCTGTGCCGACGAGTTCAAGATCTTCACCAACATCAATTCGGCCGTGGTCGACCCGAAGAACTTTGACTCCTCGAGCTTCGTCAATCTCAAGTCCGATGTCTGCATCATCCCGCCAAACTCCTTCGCCCTCGCGCGCACGGTCGAATACTTCCGTATCCCGCGCAATGTCCTAACCATCTGTCTCGGCAAGAGCACCTATGCCCGTTGCTTTCGCGCCGATACGCGCGTTGCGCTGCTCGACGGCTCCGCGCCTACCTTGGAGGAGATGGCGCTGCGCGCCGAACAGGGGGAGCTATTTTGGGGTTATAGCATTGGCGAATATGGTCGCGTCATCGCTGCTTTGCTCGAGGCCCCGCGCTATATCGGCCGCGACTCACTGCTAGAGCTGACGCTGGACAACGGCCAGCAGATCCATTGCACGCCGGATCACGAATTCGTGCTACGCGATGGCCGCATGCTCCCAGCCAACGAGTTGCGCCCGAACGATTCTCTGATGCCGCTCTATCGGCATCTCGCTCGGGGATACGAGATGGTCTATCAGCCGTCCAACGGTCATTTGTATCCGACGCATCGGCTTGCCGATGAATGGAACCTGCGCAATGAACTTGATGAGGATGAGCCCGGAACGCACCGGCATCACAAGGACTTCGATCGCCCCAACAATCTGCCCTGGAATATCGCCGCCTTTGGTGGGAAAGGGGAGTCAGCGACAAGAGAGTCAGCGGCTGTGTACAACCACAAGATACAACGCATTCGCGAGATCAAGGGCGACCACGACGTTTACTGCTTGACAGTGCCCGAGGCCGGCAATTTTGCACTAGCCGCTGGTGTGTTCGTCAGCAATTGCGGAATCATCGTCAACGTAACGCCTTTGGAGCCTGAGTGGGAGGGGCATGTGACGCTCGAGTTCTCGAACACGACGCCTCTGCCGGCGAAGGTCTATGCCAATGAGGGTGTTGCGCAGATCCTGTTTCTCGAATCAGACGAGGTTTGCGAGAGCTCATACAAAGACCGTGGCGGTAAGTATCAAGGGCAGCGCGGCGTGACCCTGCCGAAGCCCTGACAGGATGTCAGCCTGGGGTGACTATAAACTCCTGTCTAACCGGCGTCTGCTCCACGAGACGTTGGACGTTGCCCATTTCGATTGCGATTCCACCCAGACCGAGCCGCAAGGCGGTTGACAGCATTCGCCTAAACGTCGGGTGAAGTCAACTGGACATGTGGTCCACTTTGTCGGGCGAACCTGATTCGCTGTAATGGCTGTAGATTTGGGTTAACCTCCTGCGTGATGACCACCGTGATTCCGCCTCATCCGGTTTTCCCATGAGCGTCCCAAGGCGCTTGTGCCCTAACCTTGTGAGCGACAGAGATTGGCTACGCTGAAAAGGTTTCCACACCTGATCCGTCTGCAGCTCCTGAGCCTTGTGCTCATCATTGCGTTTGGCCCTGTTTTACCCGTTGTTGCTGAGCAACATGACTACGGGCCCGTGCGTTCGGGCGAGACGCTATGGGAGATCGCTGGCGGCCTCTATCTGGGCTCTGGGTTGAACAGGGATCAGATCATGCTCGCGCTGCTGGAAGCGAATCCGGGAGCGTTTTCGCCCTCTTGTAATCTGAATGCGGTCTTGCGCGTTGGGGTTCGGTTGCGTCTGCCGACATTGGAGCAGGTCAAGCGACGTGATGCCGCCTCGGCGAGCGCGATGGTTGAACTCCAGGCTCAGCAATGGGCCGAGCATCGAAGCGTCGGTCGGCCGCTCGACTGTCAAACTGTGGCGGAGGATGCTGGTCCGTCGAGCGCTGCTGCGGATGTCGATGCTGAATTCAGCGAATCGCTGAGTGTCGATGGGAGTGCAGCGGGTTCTAGAGCGCAGGCTTCGTCCGAAGCGTCCGAAACCGCGAAAGTGGGCACCCTCAAGGCGAGTCCTTTGGCAGGTTCGCGGGCGGCTTTGTCGAAGCCCGTGCAACCGCAGCCCACTGTCGAGGTCCAGCTGTCGGCGATTCCGACAACGAAACCGTCAGATGGAGTGACCCCGCAATATCCTGCTGCTCCGCAAGGCGGAGGTGAGGACGCTATCGCTCCAGAGGGAGCGCGGGCGCCGCTCTGGGCGCTGGTCGCTCTTTTTCTCGTGCTCATCGCTGTGGCAATGGTGCGCTGGGAACATCGCTGGGCGATCAGCGGTGGCTCGTTCACGGCAAGCGCTGCGCTAGGAGCCGCAGCGCGCTTGCCAAAGCGCGCGGTGCTTCTGCTCTCTTCGGGTCAAACCGAGCTGTATCTGCTGCTGTTGATGGCGACCTTGGCAGGGTTTTTCGGGGCTCTGGTGACGGTGCTGTTCCGCGAAGGGATTCGGTTGCTTGAATGGCTCGTGAGCGGCCAAGATCAGGGCTTGGTCGCGGCGGCAGTGGCGCTGGAGCCATGGCAGCGACTGTTGCTGCCGGTGGCCGGTGGTCTGCTGGCGGGGCTGATCCTTCAGCAAGTCGGCGCTCTTTTGCGTGGCCGCACGACGACCGATTATATGGGGGCGGTTGCGGTTGGTGACGGCTGGATCAGCGTGCGGCACAGTCTGGTCAAGGCGAGTTCGTCGCTGGTGACGGTGGCCTCCGGCGGGTCGATCGGCCGCGAGGGTGCGATGGTGCAGCTGGCCGCTATGGTGGCTTCGGCGATGGGGCGAATCAGCCGCTTTCCGCGCGACCGATTGCGGCTGTTGGTTGCCGCTGGTGCCGCTGCTGGGCTGGCATCGGCCTACAATGCTCCGATTGCGGCGACGCTCTTTGTTGCTGAGATCGTGCTCGGCTCCATCGCGTTGGAGCACATCGGTCCGCTGATCATCGCCGCGGTGATCGCGAATACCACGGTCCACGAGATCCTTGGTTATGCGCCGGTCTACCAGATCCCGGCGTTTAGCTTGGTCAGTGACTGGGAGCTGGCGCTCTATCTGGTTCTGGGTATCTTGGCCGGTCACCTGGCTCCGATGTTCCTGAGCCTGCTTGAGCGCTCGCACCAACTCTTTGGCCGGCTGCCGATGCCCTTGGCCGGTCGTATGGCTCTGGGTGGACTGGTGGTCGGCGCCATCTCCGTCTATGAGCCGCAGGTCTGGGGCAATGGCTACAGCGTCGTCAACGCGGTCTTGCAGGACCCCTGGGCCTGGCAGGCGTTACTGACGGTCCTCGTGCTCAAGATGATCGCCACGGCCGCCACGCACGGCTCCGGTGCCGTCGGTGGCGCCTTCACGCCGACGATCTTCGTTGGTGCCATGCTCGGTGCACTATTCGGTACCCTCGTGCATAGTTTGCTGCCCGAGGGTACGGCAACGCCCAGCGCTTACGCGGTGGTCGGCATGGGGGCGATGCTGGCGGGTACCACGCATGCCCCGCTGATGTCGATACTGATGGTTTTTGAGTTGACGATGGACTACAGCATTGTGCTGCCGTTGATGCTGGCGGTGATCACTTCGCATTACACCGCGCGCAGCTACAGCGCGGTGCGTCCGATGTATGCCGATTCGTTATTGCCGCGCGAGAGGCCGGCGTAGTGGGAATAGACTCAATATTTCGCCTCGTTGTGCCTTGCCAGATACCACGCGGAATGCACCCTGGTGGCCGTTCAACGGCCGTTTTTAGGTTGAACCGTTGTGGATCGCCGTCTGCCGAGAGATCAATTGTCGTCGCCGCTGGATTGGTAGCCACAGCGGGTAATGATGCTGCCGGGGGCCGGCGTGGAGTCGTCACTGAGTGCCGTTCGCAGGCGATCGCAGACCGTCTTCAGAACCTTGATCCGCGCGAACGGCTTATCGTCACCTTCGACCAGCGTCCAGGGGGCGTATTCGGTGCTGGTGCGGGCGATCATCTCGTTAACTGCGACCTTATACAGCGGCCACTTCTCGCGGTTGCGCCAGTCTTCGTCGGTGATCTTGTACTGTTTGTACGGCGTCTTTTCGCGGTCTTGGAAGCGTTCCAGCTGTTCTTCTTGGCTGACCTGGAGCCAAAACTTGAGTAGCACGGAGCCGTTCTCGACCAGCTGCTCTTCGAACTCGTTGATCTCGGCGTAGGCGCGGCGCCATTCGTCCTCGGAAGCGAAGTCCTCGACGCGCTCGACCAACACGCGACCGTACCAGGAGCGATCGTAGATGATGATGTGCCCGGCGCGCGGTAGGTGGCGCCAGAACCGCCACAGATAGTGGTGTGCCTTCTCCTCATCGGTCGGGGCGGCGATCGGGATGGTGCGATAGATGCGCGCATCGACGGCGCTGGTGACACGGCGGATGGCGCCGCCCTTGCCGCCGGCATCAACGCCCTCAAACACCAACACGGTGGTGCGCTTACGGTTGTAGGCCTTCCAAGCGAGTTCGTTGATCTCGGTTTGGTATCGCTTCAGGGCCTCTTTGTAGTCGTCGCGCGAAAGGCTCTGGGTCATGTCCAGCTGATCGAGCAAGGTGATCTGCGCGCTCGCCGATACAGGTAGGTCGAGCGGCTCGGCGGTGGCTGGCGGCTCAGTGGGCAGCGGTTGTTGGAGTCGGGCACGAATCGCCTGCAACAGGGTCTTGCCGACGGTGAGGTCACGATAGCGTTTGTCTTCGGCCTCGATCAGGTACCAAGGCGCGATGCCACGGTCGGTTTGGCGGATGACGCGCTCGGCAACATACTCGAACAGCTGATACTGCTCGGCGAATTTCGACTTCTTTGGCAACATCTTCCAGCGACTGCGATCATCGCGTGAGAGTTCTTTGAGTCGCTTCTTTTGGTCTTCCTCAGAGAGGTGGAACCAGAATTTCACCACCAGCGCCCCGTCGTGGGTCAGAGAGCGCTCAAAGTCGACGACCCGTGCCAGCTCGGCGTCGAGCGCGGCATCGTCGCATTCGCCGCGGAAACGGTGTTCGATCGGTGCCAGATACCAGCCGCCGAACAGGATCGCGACCTCGCCCCGCGGTGGCAGTGTGCGCCAGAATCGCCAGTAGCGGGGACGCTCCAGTTCCTCATCGCTGAAATCCCAGAACGCGAAGGTCTGCATGCCGCGCGTGTCGAGCCACTCATTGAGGCGATTTACCACCTCGCCTTTGCCGGCGGCTTCGACCCCAGCGACGATGACGATGACGGGAATGTTGCTTTCCCTCAGCTCGCGCTGAGCCTCGAGCAGTTGCGTACGCAACTCGTCGCGTTGCGCCTTGAAATCCGCCTTGCTGACCGTGCGGCCAACCTTTGCTGCCTCAAACATAATCACCTGTCCCAGAGATTTGGCTATTCAATCGCCAAGTGCAGAATCATCGCATGCTGCGTTGATGGCTGATAGTGCCCGAAAGCTTAAGTTTTTCATCACAGGCTGAGGAGTCGACTAACAGATGCAGTGTTAGCGGTCTCTGCCACTTGGCTGAATCTAGAAGCGGCGGGCGAGAGGCGCCGGTCATGGCCCGCCCGCTGCGGATAGACGGCACGGGCGGCCGGTGTCATTGACGGCGACGAACACCAGCCGACCGGTGGCCACCTCACGTGTTGCCTCTGGCTTCGAGGCACGTCGCGCCCAGGCACTGATATCGACAGTGACGGAGGTCTTGCCGGTGTGCTCGACCCGGGCGTAGAGATCAACCAGGTCGCCGACCCGGATCGGTGCTCGAAACTGGAAGGCATTGATGGCCACGGTGGCCACTCGGCCCTTGGCCCGCGCGACAGCGAGCGTGGCGCCGGCGATGTCGGCCTGCGCCAGCAGCCAGCCGCCGAAGATATCACCATCCGGATTGGTATCGGCCGGTGCCGCGAAGACGCGCAGTGCGAGTTGCCACTCGCTCGGGTCTGCGGGCTGGGATGGAGACGGATCGGTGCCTGGTAATGCGTCCATGTTCATGAGGGCTGGTCGAGCAGATGGGACATAGTTGCTCAGCCTGCGCGGGATAGGGTCTGCTTGGTCAGTTCCATCGCCTGCGCCAGATGGGCCTCCGGGGTATAGAAGTGTGGTGAGAAGCGTAGTCCACCACCCCGGCTCGCGCACATCAGGCCCTGTTTCATCAACTGCTGATAGAGCTGCTGCTGATCAACGCCGGGCACGCGGAAGGTGAGGATGCCCGCGCGCCGTTCCGGCAAGCGCGGAGAGAGGAGCTCGAAGCCGGCCTGGTCGACGAGTTCGA
The DNA here is from genome assembly GCA_964516305.1 of uncultured Halochromatium sp. Lineage (GTDB taxonomy): Bacteria > Pseudomonadota > Gammaproteobacteria > Chromatiales > Chromatiaceae > Lamprobacter. The sequence goes on from CAZEZH010000022.1 coordinate 25,424, forward strand.
TCAGACGCTCGATTCGGGCTTCGATCGCCGCGGCGATCGTTTCGGCGCCGAGTTCCTCGAGCAGCGACAGGCTGGCCTCGAGGGCATGGATGCCGAGCATGTTTGGACTGCCGCATTCGAAGCGCCGCGCGCTGGTCGCTGGCTGCCAATCTTTGCGATCGAAGGTGCCCATGTCCTCGACCATGTGCCAGCCGAACTCGGTGAGGCGCAGTTGCTCACGCAGCTCCGGCCGACACCAGAATAGCGCCAATCCCTCAGGTCCGAGCAACCACTTGTGGCCATCCGCGACGACGAAGTCGACTGGGCTGTCGGCCAGATCAAAGGGTAGGGCGCCCAAGCCTTGTATCGCATCCAGACAGAGCAGAATCCCGCGCTCGCGGCAGGCCGTCGCAAGTCGGCCGATGTCGAGGCGTTGTCCGCGCCCATACTGGACCCAGCTCACTGCGAGCAGACGCGTGCGGGTGTCGCAGTGCGCGAGCAGATCGGCCTCTGGGTTCTTGCTGACGGACAAGTCGATACAGCGTAACTCCACGCCGCGTTCGCCTAAGGTCTCCCAGACGATGCGGTTGGAGGGGAACTCTTGAGCGATACTGACAATGTTGTCGCCGGCTTGCCAATCGAGCCCTTGAGCGACGAATGACAGACCTTCCGAGGTGCTCTTCAGTAATGCGATGGTGGCGGCCGAATCGGCGCCGATGAGTCGTGCGGCGCGTTCGCGGAGTCGTTGCTCGACCTCAAGCCAGGCGGGATAGCGTTGCGAGCCGAGCCGGCCCTGTTCGGCGGCGAAGCACGCTACCGCCGCCACAGTGCGTTGCGGCCAGGGCGCAATCGCAGCGTGATTGAGATAGAGGAGATTGGGGTCGAGGTGGAAGTCCGGATGCATGAGGGGGGATGATCGATTGCCTTGGCCGCGATCATGCCAGTAACAGTGGCTGCCATGCCATGCGAAAAACGTCTTGCGAAAAACGCTAGGCGCTGATGCCGGATCTGACTGGCCTGCCTGCCATCGCTATAATCGCGTGCCTAAGCCGCGGCACTGCCGCCGAGTCCCGATCCGCATAGGAAGCCCCATGCTTGCAGCCCCCGCGTCCCCGTCCACAGCGTCCAAAGGTCTGTTATTCGTCGTCTCCGCACCCTCAGGAGCCGGTAAGACCAGTCTGGTCGCCGCGCTACTCGAGCGCGATCCGGCCCTGACCCTCTCTGTCTCCTTTACCACCCGCACGCGCCGCTCGGGCGAGATCGATGGCACGCACTATCATTTTGTTGATCATCAGCGTTTCGAGCAGATGATCGCCGAGGGCGCCTTCATCGAGTATGCGCGCGTCTTCGATAACGCTTATGGCACGGCGGAAACATCGCTGCGCGAGTCTCTCGATCGCGGCCAGGATCTGCTGCTCGAGATCGATTGGCAGGGCGCGCGCCAGGTTCGAGACCGGTTTCCAGAGGCGGTGTCGATCTTCATCGTGCCGCCATCATTAGCGGCCTTGGAGAAACGGCTGCGTGGCCGTGGTCAGGATAGCGACGCGGTGATCAGCGAGCGCATGGCCAAGGCCCGCGATGAACTCTCGCACTGGGACGAGTATGGCTATCTCGTGGTCAATGACCACTTCGAGCAGGCGCTCGGTGATCTTGGCCATATCCTCCAGGCCGAGCGCTTGCGCACACCGCGGCAAGCCGCTCGCGAGCAGCACCGGCTGCGCTCGATGCTGGGTGGCTGATGCATTCGCCTGTGGCGCAACTCACTCCACTCGCCACGGTCTTAAGAAGAAAGTGACCTGTGTGACCGTTGCGCAACGATGTGTTAACGGTGGTTTTCTGGTAACTTGAGGCCAGGATTCAGACCAGCGAACTGCTGTCGATCGGTCCCAGCGGGCACCGATGTCAAGTCTGACGCGTTGTTACCCTAGAACATGAGTGTTTGCGGTCCATCGGCTGCGCATCATGATGTCTCTATGAATGGTTTTGGAGTATTCGAATGGCTCGCATCACTGTCGAGGATTGCCTCGAGCACGTCGATAATCGCTTTGAGTTGGTCTTGGTCTCGACCAAGCGCGCCCGGCAGTTGGCGAAGGGCGTTGAGCCACTGCTACCCTGGGAAAACGACAAGCCGACGGTGATGGCCCTGCGCGAGATCGCAGCCGGCCTGATCGAGCCACAGACCCTAGAAGACGGCGATCGCGCTGCTCAGGATGCTGCTGAGGCCCTAGAGCGAGCGCTGGCCGAGGAGCTTGCGTCAAGGGATGCAGAAGACTGAGGCCGAAGCAACGCTGGATCGGCCGCGTCCCCGGGTACCCGGGGCAGCGATGGTCGCCTTGCCCGCGCTCGCCGAGACGCCAACGGATGGCAAACGAGGCGATAGTCGGCAGGATAATCATGGTGCGCGCGAGACCATGCCATGTGCGCCTGCGGCTGCTACGCCGGGGCTGAATGCGTACCGGCATCTTAGCAACGAGCCCACCCGGTTTCTGATCAGCGACCTCCTTTCGGAGCTTGAGACCTACCTACCTTGCGAGCAGGTCAGCGAGGTCTACCGCGCTTATCTTTTCGGCGCCGAGGCGCATCAGGGGCAGGAGCGCCAAAGTGGCGAACCCTATATCTACCACCCGATTGCGGTGGCTCGCATTCTCGTCGGGATGCGGATGGATTACAAAGGCCTGATGGCGGCCATCCTGCACGACGTCATCGAGGATACGCCCACCGCGAAAGAGCACCTTGCCGACACCTTCGGCGACGATGTTGCTGAGCTTGTCGATGGGGTCAGTAAGCTGACGCAGATCGATTTTCCGTCGCGGGCCGAGGCACAGGCGGCCAGCTTCCGCAAGATGATGCTGGCGATGACGCGGGATATCCGGGTCATCCTGATCAAACTGGCCGACCGTCTCCACAACATGCGCACCCTCGATGCGATGATGCCCGCCAAGCGCAGGCGCATCTCGCGCGAGACGCTCGAGATCTACGCGCCCATCGCCAACCGGCTCGGCATCAACCGCATCCGGCTCGACCTCGAAGACCTTGGATTTCGCCATCATTGGCCCTGGCGGCACGCCGTGCTGTCTCGCACCATCAAGAAGAAGTTGCAAGGGCAGCGCGAGATGGTCGCCAGTGTCGGCGATGCCTTGCAGAAGCGACTCAAAGCGGTCGGGATCGAGGCGGAGGTTTTCGGCCGCGAAAAACATCTCTACAGCATCTATCGAAAGATGAGCGCAAAGCGGCGCTCGTTCGAAGACATGGTCGATGTCTTTGGCTTTCGCGTCATCGTCGACCGGGTCGATACCTGTTATCGCGTCCTTGGCCAGGCCCATGACCTCTACAAGCCAGTGCCTGGTCGCTTCAAGGACTACATCGCGATCCCGAAGTCGAACGGCTATCAGTCTCTGCATACCGGGCTAATCGGGCCATTGGGTGTCCCGATCGAGATCCAGATCCGCACCGTCGATATGAATCGGCTTGCCGAGTCTGGGATCGCCGCACACTGGATGTATAAGACCGAGGGCGAGGGCAGCGGCCCTCAGGCGGCGGCCAAGGATTGGCTGCAGGGGCTGCTCGAGGTTCAGCGCGACTCGGGCAACTCGCAGGAATTCCTTGAGCATGTGAAGGTCGATCTGTTCCCTGATGAGGTCTACGTCTTTACGCCCAAGGGACGCATCCTGGTGCTGCCGATGGGTGCCACGGTGGTCGACTTCGCCTATGCGATCCACTCCGATGTCGGCAACACCTGCGTTGCGGCACGGATCGATCGGCGGCTGTCCTCGCTGCGGACGCCGTTGCGCAGTGGGCAGACCGTCGAGATCATCACCGCGCCCGGTGCGAAGCCCAATGCAGCTTGGCTCAACTTCGTCGTCACCGGCAAGGCGCGTGCGAGTATCCGCAGCTACCTAAAGAATTTGCAGAATCGCGAAGCAGAGGTGTTGGGTCAGCGGATGCTGTCGGCCCAGCTGGCTGCCTTCGGGCTGAGTTTGGAGCAGGTCGGCGAGGCGCGCATCCTGGCGCATGCGATCGAGAGCGGACTCGATGACAGCGCAAAGCTGTTCGCCGAGATTGGTCTCGGCAATCGCATGCCGATGTTGATTGCGCGACGTCTTGCGGGTCCGTCCGAGCCCCTGCCTGGGGGCGAGTTCGCCTCCAATGCTGCCCCTCCGGGGAGCGACGAGGGCCGCCGTAGTGCTCGCCGACTGGCGATTCGAGGCACTGAAGGGATGGTCGTGCACTTCGCACGCTGCTGTCGGCCGATCCCGGGGGACCCGATCACCGGCCTCTTTAGCGCTGGCAAGGGGATCGTCGTCCACCGCAATGAGTGTCGAAACCTCGGTGACTTCCATTCGAAGCGCGACAAATGGCTGGAGGTCGAATGGGCGCAGAATCCGCAGGCCGAGTTTCAGACCGAGATTCGAGTTGATGCCGGGAATCATCGCGGGGCATTGGCGACCATCGCCAGCGCCATCGCTGAGCAGGGCTCCAACATCGAGAATGTGAATTCGCGTGAGAAGGACGGAATAACCACGACACTCGACTTTCTGATCAACGTGACGGGTCGGAAGCATCTCGCCGTCATCATGCGACGGTTGCGCCAGATACCCGCCGTGACGCGGATCGTGCGCCTGTCCAATGCGGGTCGGATGCGCTAGCGGGAAATGCCTTTTAGCGTCGTCGCTCGCGAAACGGACGTCGCCCTCGGTACGCGGTAATCTGCTGCACGATGGTCTGAAACGGCAGCTGATCAAGGCTGCCAAAGCGACTCACCGCGGACTCGACGATCGCATCCACATCATCGATGGTCGTTGGGACCTCCGCGTCTGGTTTCAGCGCCATGTAGAGGCCGCGCAAGCCGCCGACCTGGACCCGCATCGCCTTCGCATGCGGCAGCGCTGAGCCGCCGTCAGTGGTCCTGAGCGCAAAGCGCGCCTGGCCGCGCAAGAGCGCCAACAGACTCACGCAGCGTGCCTGTGCGTCATCGCTGTTGCAGTGCACCCCTTCGCGCTCGGCGATGCAGAAACGCTCGGCACGGCTGCAGGCACATTGGTTGGTCAAGATGCTCTTCTCGAACGGGCAGTAGCGCTCATTGATGGCGCTGTAGGTCTCGCGGAAGACTTGATTGTCCATCAGCCTTGGCCCCTCTTGCCTATTTGCCGGTCAGCTCACTGAGGCGGCGTCGGTCACGTTTCGTTGGTCGCCCGCCCTCAGTGCGTGCAGCCGGTCCAGCCGCTCGGCGCTCCTGGACGATCTCTTGGCGTTTGAGCCGGCTCTGCTCATCCTCTTCGAACAGCAAGACCGCCTCACTGGCGGGGCGCCGCTGCTTGGAGACGGCCTTGATCTCAATCTGCCATTCGAACTGGCCCTTATGGATGCTGAGCCGCGTGCCCGGCCGCACGCTCCGGCCCGGCTTTGTGCGCTGGCCGTCAACATGCACCTTGCCACCGTTGATGGCCTCGACTGCGAGCGGGCGCGTCTTGAAGAAACGCGCCGCCCAAAGCCACTTATCCAGCCGCTGGCCGCTGTTCTGCTCGGCGCCTGGCTTGCCTGTATTCATCGGTTAGCGCCCATCAGCTCTCGCTCATCGCTCTTCGAACAGGGGGTCCAGCTGACCGGCCCGGTCGAGTGCAGCCATGTCGTCGTAGCCGCCGATATGTCGCTCGTCGATGAAGATCTGCGGCACCGTGGTGCGTTGACTGCGTTGGATCATGGTGCGCATCTCCTCGCGATCCTTGTCGACGCGGATCTCGTCGAATTCGATACCTTTCTGCTTCAGGAGCCTGCGTGCGCGCACGCAATAGGGGCAGAAGGCGGTCGCATACATCTGAACAATGGGCATTATGATGGTCCTACCCTGACGGCTCGGTGCTCAGTACTGAGAGCCACCTCGGCGGGCTTGGCGAATGCCGCAGCCCAAGCGACCGAGCAAACTGCTTGAAATCTGGCGGCTGCGGCCGGATCAGGCAAGATTGGCATAGCCTGTCTCCTGCGCCAAGACCACCCCGAGCCCTTATCCTAGCAGAGCCGATTACCACGCCGATGTACCGCACCACACCGCCTGCCATCCGTCTCAGTGACTATCGCCCACCGGAGTTCTTGATCGACGAGGTTCGACTGAGGTTTGAACTCGACGAGCAGCAGACGCACGTCGAGGCCGATCTCAGCCTACGCCGTAACCCGGCGGCGACGCGTGGTGATGGCGATTTGCGGCTAGATGGCGAACAGCTCAAGCTCGACGCGATCAGCCTGAACGATCGGCCGTTGGCACCTGCCGAGTATCGGGTCGAGGAAGATCACCTGCTCGTGCATCGTGTCCCTGATCGGTTCCGGTTGCAGACCCGGGTACAGCTGAATCCGCGCGCCAACACGGCGTTGGAGGGCCTCTACGTCTCTGGCGATATGCTCTGTACCCAGTGCGAGGCCGAGGGCTTTCGACGCATCACCTACTTCATTGATCGCCCCGATGTGATGGCGACCTATCGGGTCAGCCTGATCGCCGACCCCGAGCGTTATCCGGTGCTGCTAGCCAACGGTAACCCGGCCGGCGAAGAGCGGCTCGACGATGGCCGGCTCTGCGTGTATTGGGACGACCCCTTTCCCAAGCCCAGCTACCTGTTCGCCGTCGTCGCCGGTGATTTGCGCGCCGTCGAGGAGAGGTTCGAGACCGCCTCTGGTCGTCAGGTGCCATTGCGGATCTTCGTCGAGCCGGGCAACGAGGACAAATGCGAGCACGCGATGCAATCGTTGATCCGGGCCATGCGCTGGGACGAGGAGCGCTATGGTCGCGAATACGACCTGGAGGTGTTCAACATCGTCGCTGTCAGCCATTTCAACATGGGCGCGATGGAGAACAAGGGGCTCAACGTCTTCAACGCCAAGTACATCCTGGCGAGTCCGGACTCTGCAACCGATGCCGATTTTGCTGGCATCGAGGGCGTGGTCGCTCATGAATACTTCCACAACTGGACCGGCAACCGGATCACCTGCCGTGATTGGTTCCAGCTCAGCCTGAAGGAGGGCTTCACCGTCTATCGCGACCAAGAGTTCTCGGCCGATATGGGCTCGCGCGGCGTCAAGCGCATCGAGGACGTCCGTCAGCTGCGCGCGCGGCAGTTTCCGGAGGACTCAGGCCCGATGGCGCATCCAGTGCGACCCGATTCCTATATCGAGATCAACAATTTCTACACCGCGACGGTGTATGAGAAGGGCGCCGAGCTGGTGCGGATGCAGGCCCAACTGCTCGGCCCGGAGCACTTCCGCAAGGCGACCGATCTCTACTTCGAGCGTTTCGATGGCCAAGCGGTGACGACTGATGATTTCGTCGGCTGCATGGAGACCGCCGGCGGCATCGACCTGACCCAGTTCAAGCGTTGGTACAACCAGGCCGGCACACCCCAGCTCGACTGTGCGGACCGCTATGATCCGGTGACCGGCACCTATCAGCTCGAGGTACGGCAGCACACGCCGGTGACGCCGGGGCAAGCGAACAAACAGCCGCTGCACATCCCGCTCGCACTCGGGCTGCTCGATGGCGATGGCCAAGAGCTGCCGCTGCAGCTGCAGGGCGAGACCAAAGCGCCGGCGCCCGGCACACGCCTGCTCGAGCTGCGCCAACCGGTCGAGATCTTCGTCTTCACCGGGCTCGCCGCGCACCCAGTGCCCTCGCTGCTGCGCGGCTTCTCGGCGCCGGTTCAGGTCAGTTACCCCTACACCGATGCCCAGCTCAGCTTCTTGATGGCGCACGACAGCGATGGCTTCAACCGCTGGGATGCGGCGCAGTCGCTGGCTCAGCGCCTGTTGCTGGCGATGGTGGCCGACCCGGCGTTGGCGGTGCCTGACAGCTTCATTAAGGCCTTCGAACGCGCGCTCACGGATGCAGCGGCCACGGCAAATGGTGCTGACGGTGCCACCGATGCGATTGATCGTGCCGGTGCTGCTGATCGTGCTGGTGCTGCCGAGGCTACCGATGCCGCATTGATCGCCGAAGTGCTCACCTTGCCCTCCGAGAGCTATCTCGGTGATCAGATGCAGGTGGTCGATGTCGATGGTATCCACCGTGCCCGCCAGGCCCTCGCTGCCGAGATCGGCAGCCGCTTGCGCGAGCCGCTGCTGGCCGCCTATGAGCGCACCCGCAGCGACGCCGGCTACGACCTCAGCCACGCCTCGATGGGCCGCCGCGCGCTCGGCAATCTCTGCCTGAGCTATCTGGTGCGCGCTGGCGATGCCGAGGGGCTGAGCCTGGCGCAGCGCCAGTTCGAGGCGCAGCAGAATATGACCGATGTGATCGCTGCACTGCGCTTGCTGGTCGAGGCACCTAGCGCGATGTCTGGAGTTGAATCAGCCGAAGCCGCTAGCGGAGCCGGAGCCG
>CAZEZH010000022.1:33861-35473 GCA_964516305.1 uncultured Halochromatium sp.
AGCGACACCTTGGCGCGGGTCGAGAGCCTGCTCGCGCACCCAGACTTCTCGTTGACCAACCCGAACCGAGTGCGGGCCTTGATCGGCGCCTTCGCCGCTGGTAATCCAGTGCGCTTCCATGCCGCGGATGGTACCGGCTACTGTTTCCTCACCGATCGGATCATCGAGCTTGATCCGCTCAATCCGCAGATCGCCTCGCGCCTGGTCTATCCGATGACACGCTGGCGCCGCTACGATGAGGGCCGCCAGCAGCAGATGCGCGCCCAACTCGAGCGCATCCTCGAGGTGGTAGGCCTTTCCAACGATGTCTATGAGGTCGTCTCGAAGAGCCTGGGCTAGACTGACTGATGCTGCGCTGCAAGACCATCGAGACCGGGCTGGTGGTGCTAGAGCTACTGCTGGCGCCACCGAGCGCGCAGCGTGCTGGTCATCTGCCCCTGGGCACTGCAGGTGCAAACGCTTGATCTCTTTGCTCAGGAGCCACCGACATGACCCTCCCATACGAAGGGGTTCGCCTGACACCCTTTGTATCTGACAGCTTCCCTTGGGATCGAGTCGCGTAGCTGGCCGATGGTTTGAGCAGTGCAGAGATCACCCTCGTTGCTCAGGATGTGGTGAAGGAGATGTTTATCGACGACCATGATGCGATTACGCTGTCGCAATTCGAGTGGGCGATCGCGGATCGACATGGGCTGGAACGCACTGGATCTGCTCGCCACTGAGTCCGCGATTATCATGCACATCACCCACGTTCGGTTTGACAACTTCAAGTCCCTGGTGGACTTCGAGCTGCCACTCGCCAAGCTTACCTGTCTGATTGGTCTCAATGGCTCGGGAAAATCCACAGTGATTCAGGGCCTGGATTTCTTATCAAGGTTGTTCGTGGGTGACATCAATGGTTGGCTGAACGAGCGCGGGTGGGTTGCCGCAGACATCAACTCGAAGCTCATCAAGAAAAGCAATGTCGATTTGAGCATTGAGATGACCGATGGGGTCAAGGCGTTGACCTGGTCTGGTAGCTTTAACCGCTCTCAGTTGCGTTGTACCAAGGAATCGCTGCGCATCGATGGCGATGAGGTCTTCAGCCTTCGGGATGGCAAGGTCGATCTGGCAAAGCATCGGAGTGCGGCGGCGGGCGAGATTGCGTTCGAGTACAGTGGCTCGGTCCTTTCCGCGCTGAAGCCCGAGGCCCTTGGTGAGGACGATGTGATCCGATTCGTCCACTTCATGCGGCAGGTCACGTCTTTGGATCTCTTGTCACCGCAGTCGCTCAGACGCCGGACGGATCGGAGCGATGGTCGGCTGGGGCTCGGCGGTGAGCGGCTCTCGGCCTTTTTGTACGAGCTGCCCTTGTCCAAGCAGCGCGCCTTGGTCGAGCAGCTCATCGACTGCTATCCACGTCTGAAACAGATCGAAACGCGTTCACTTCGGCGTGGTTGGAAGGAACTGTCGATCGTCGAGCGCTTCGGCGAGCGTTCGCTGACGACCGAGGCGACCCATATCAACGACGGCCTCTTGCGCCTGATGGCCATCCTGGCGGAGACATTGACCAGCGCATCGTTCCTGCTGTTCGACGAGATCGAGAACGGCATCAATCCGGAATTGGTCGAGT
>CAZEZH010000023.1:0-16779 GCA_964516305.1 uncultured Halochromatium sp.
ACTTTACTAGACTTTTTCGGCAGGTTTGGCGGAGAGGGTGGGATTCGAACCCACGGTACGCTCGCGCGTACACCTGATTTCGAGTCAGGCCCGTTCGGCCACTCCGGCACCTCTCCTGGGGGACGCTCTGCAGTAGCCTGCGCAAAGCGGTCTATTAATATATCACTCCCATACGTATAGACCAATGCGTCGTTGCGATTTTGGTTTCTCCACGGACGCTGGTTTCTGCGCAGGTAGCCATGGCGGCAACGCCAACGGCATCTTCAGCGACACCGTCAGGGTGACCGCCAAGTGCGCAGCCGCTCGGCATTGACAAACTCCAGGCTGACACCAAACCGTTGGTGTTGAATCCGCGTCAGGCCTGCGTAATCGATGCGGATGCGGTACCAATGCTCGGGGTCGGCATCGAGCACGTGACCGACGATGGCCCGGCTGACACCAGCGTGGCAGACGATGAGCAGGTGGCGCCCAGGATAGGCGGCGATCTGTCGATCGTAGGCACGTCCGATGCGGGCCTGCAGCGCCTCGAGACGCTCGCCGCCAGGTGGCCGGTTGGTGACGGGATCGCGGCGGAATGCAGTGAAGGTGGCAGGCTCTTGATCTGCCAGCTCGGTTGGGCGCCGTCCTTCCCAGGCCCCCATCGCAATCTCGCGCAGCTCTGGATCAACCGCGAGCGGTAGGCCGTGTCGCGCCGCCACCTCGCAGGCGAACTCGCGCGCGCGTGTCATCGGTGAACTGAGAATCTGGTGCCATGGCCGATCGTGGCCGAGCGCAGCACGCATCTGCTTCCAGCCGAGCGCACTCAGTGGATGATCAACGCCTTGCCCACGAATCATGCGACCGCCACGCGGCTCACCATGGCGGATCAGATCGACAGTGGTATCTTGATGGGGCACAAGGACCTCCTTGGCGATTCGGCGGCAGCCAGCCGCTCCTAGGCGTTACCTGATTAGGGTATCTTATGTTGCATCGAGACAAGACATACGTCGGCCTTGACGCCGACAGTTACGGCGGCATGACACCGACCGGCACCATCATCCGTGATGCCAAAGTGTTTGGCCTGATCCCTGAAGACCAGACCTGCGAAGGCTGGCCGGTGTCGCGCATCGAAGCGCTCTATGCTCAGGTGAGCGATGCCTGGCATCCTTATGGCCACCTGGCTTCGCGCCTGCCAGAGGAGCTGCGCGAGCGCCATCGACGCATCTATGACGCTGCCATCCTACGCGCCCGCGAGTTGGGCTGGTCTGCCGAATTGTACGATGACTGAGATGCTTGATGATCCGCTGATCAACCGCCTGCTCGAGCTCGCCCGTGAACTCGTCGACGGCTCCGAGGACTACCTCGACCGTCAAGACGACCCGCAGCTCTGGTACAACCGCGGCTATGCGAACGGCATGGTGGCCGCGCTTCATGCGCTCGGCTATAGCGAGCAGGTCGATGCCTTGAAGATGGGCCCAGATGGCTACGATGCGGCCCGGGACCAGGCCCATCTCCCCTGGGGCAAGGCCTATGAGCACGGCCGCGAGATGGGCATCAGCGAGACCTATGAGATCACCGGAAACGACCGAGCTTAGGCGATTTCTGTCTCCCTGCGCCAGCCATCAGCCACCAATACGCATCAATAGGCGTCTGGATGCCCCAACCCGCCCAACTAGATTCAGGAACCCGAATGTCTCGACTGATCTCGTTTAACGTCAACGGCATCCGCAGCCGCCCACACCAGCTCGAGGCTCTGAAGGCGCGACATGATCCGGATGTGGTCGGCATCCAGGAGTCCAAGGTCGCCGATGAGGCGTTTCCGGCCGATGCCATCAGCGCCCTCGGCTGGCAGGCCGCCTACCATGGTCAAAAGGGCCACTACGGCGTCGCACTGCTCAGTAAGCGCGATCCGCTGCGGGTCATCAAGGGGTTTCCCGAGGATGAGCTAGACGCCCAACGGCGGGCCATTACGGGCTTCTACAGCCTCGACGACGGCACCGAGCTGGCGATCATCAACGGTTATTTCCCGCAAGGCGAGAGCCGTGCGCATCCGGTCAAATTTCCCGGCAAGCAAAAATACTACGCCGATCTAGCACAGTACCTCCGCGAGCATTTCAGTCCCAGCCAGCCGCTAGTGGTCATGGGCGACATGAATGTCGCGCCCCAGGATACCGATATCGGCATCGGCGCCGATAACGCCAAACGCTGGTTGCGCACCGGCAAATGCAGCTTCCTACCCGAGGAGCGTGAATGGCTGCAAATGCTGATGGACTGGGGCCTAAGCGACGCCTATCGCTGTGTTTATCCAGATCGCGACGATCGCTTCAGCTGGTTCGATTACCGCTCGCGCGGCTTCGAACGCGAGCCCAAACGTGGACTGCGCATCGACCTGATCCTGGTCTCGGCGCCGGTGCGTGAGCGACTGCGCAACGCCGGCATCGACTATGACATCCGCGCCTTGGAGCGCCCGTCCGATCACTGCCCGGTCTGGATCGACATCGATTAACGGGTCTATCGACCCCACTCATTGCCGACACTCAGCCACAGCGCCGACCGCCCACCCGCATCAGATCGGGCAACCCAATCGGCCGCACCAGCCAGGAGACCATCATGAGCGAGAAGAGCATCCACGCATTCCAGGGCCAGGAGATCGATGTCCATTGGGATCAGCGCCTCTGTATCCACATCGGCGAATGCACCCACGCCGACAACAGTCTGTTTGAGGGCGGGCGCGAGCCCTGGTGCGTGCCCGATGAGGTCTCCAAGGCCGAGGTGCGCGAGGTCTGCGAGCGCTGCCCGAGCGGAGCCTTGAGCTATATCGACAAAGACGGCACTGCTGAGCAGGCTGCAGCCGACAACACTGGCCAGGTCGTCTACAACGGCCCGCTCTATCTGACGGGCCAGCTTGAGATTGAGGGAGCGCCAGAGGACATGCCGGGCGTCCGTTTCCGCGCCGCGCTCTGCCGCTGCGGAGCGTCGAAGAACAAGCCGTTCTGCGACAACAGCCACGTCGAGGCCGGCTTCGAAGACTACGGCGCTATCGGCAAGACCGGGCCCGGACTCGAAGCCACAGGTGGGCCGCTGAAGATCAAGCCGATGCCGGATGGCCCCCTCAAGGTCGAGGGCAATCTCACGCTTAGAGCGGCCAGCGGGCGTATTGCTTGGCAAGGGACCAAGACTGCGCTCTGCCGCTGCGGGGCCTCGAAGAACAAGCCTTTCTGCGATGCGAGCCACCGCGATGCGGGGTTTAAGTCAGACTAATCAGACCAAGGCGACGAGGCCTCTCGTTGATAGGAGCCTTGCAGGAGCCTAGTGCAGCGCCGTGAAATCATGGGCCAGTTCATCATTTGAATAGCTGCCCGGGTACGCCAGATGTATCTGGCGCTTGGCTGGCGACTTCGGTCAGCAAGGAGCCAGGATGTCGACTGCAGCCGGCGCCCCCGAGGGATTCCGATGTGCGCGTTATTGCAGAAGCGTGCCCTGCAATATGGACTCTATCTCAACCCCAGTGCGCCGGTTGCCGGCGCCTGCAATCATCACTGCATCGATACGCACCGGGACGATCCGGTTGGTCATCTCAACCGCATCGATAGGGACACGCGCTAAAAGGTAGCCCGGTGTGTAGCCCGTCTGCTGTGGTAGATCTGCAGCCGGCTGCCTGCTCTCGACACCTTCGAGCAGAACCTCCTGGACCGTTCCAACCTGGCGTTCGAGCCAGGCCCGCTTCAACTGACAACCGAGCGCATGGAGTTCGCGGCCGCGGGCGCGCTTGACGCTCGCTGGGACCTGATCGGGCATCTCAGCGGCTCGGGTGCCCTCGCGCGGCGAGTAGCTAAAGATGTGCAAGCCCGCGAAGCCAATCTCCTCCACGAAGGCCAGCGTTTGCGCCCATTCTGCGTCCGTCTCGCCCGGAAAGCCGACGATGACGTCGGTGGTGATCGTAAAGTTGGGCTGCACGCTGCGCGCCAGCTCGGCCAAGCGCGCAAATTCGTCGGTCTTACAGCGGCGCGCCATGCGCTTGAGCACGCTGTCGGCGCCGCTCTGCACCGGCAAATGCAGATGCGGCATCATGCGGGCACTCTCGAATAGCTGCCAAAATCGCTCCGACAGGTCCCAAGGCTCAACCGAGCCGAGCCGCACCCGCGACACATCCGTGTCCTTGAGCACCGCAGCCAGCAGCTCACTGAGGCTGGAGTTGCAATCGCTACCATAGCCAGCGGCATGCACCCCGGTTAGAACCACCTCGTGAATGCCGTCGGCGACCAGCTGATTGATCTCGTGACAGACATCGGCGATAGGTCGGCTGCGCTCTTCACCGCGGGCGCGGGTCGTGATGCAAAAACTGCACTGGTAGCGACAACCATCTTGGATCTTGACGAAGGCACGCTGCCGGCCGCGCGCGAATAGCGCTGACGCGCCGGGCTCGGTAGCGGATTCTGGCATCAGCGGCAGCTCCAAGGCCTGCTCTGCGATGGTGACCAGCCGATCCTTGTCCTGGTTATGCACCACCAAATCGATGCCCAGCTCGCCGAGCTGGATTTGCTCAAGCGACACTGCGCAGCCACTCACCACCATTCGGGCACGCGGGTGCTCGCGCTGCAGCCGACGCAGCAGTTTGCGCGATTTGCGCACCGCCTCGACGGTGACGGCACAGGTGTTGACCACCACCAAGTCAGCCGAATCGCCCTCGCCGCTGATTTGGCAGCCGCGCGCCTCGAGCTCGCGCGACCAACCGGTCAACTCGGCCTCATTGAGCCGACAGCCCAGGGTGCTCAGCTTAACCCGCATGCCAGGCGACCGAGCCTTAGCGCCAGCCAGCAGCCGCGCGACGTGGGATCAGGATACGCACCTGCTCGTCGCTGTCTTCGCGCGTCAGACCCGCAAGATCGCCATCCGGCGGCACCGGCAGCCGGCGCGTGCTACTCCCGCTCGAGATCTGATAGCTCTCACGATAGCCACGGCCCTCGCCAAAGGTCTCGGAGCGATGCGTGCGCGCATCGTGCCGCGTGCGCACCAGCAAGCTTTGTCCGAACGGGCGAACCTGCAGGTTCTCTGGCGCTAGCCCATGCAGATCGACAATCAGGATGTAGGCACCGTCGGTACGCTCCTGCGACATCCGCACCTGACCGCTGCTCCCGCGATGCGCTGCAGGCGAATTGCGCGCTGGATTCCCGTAGGGCGCAGCAGACGGAGGCACAGGCCGGGCATCAGCCGAGCCCGGAGGCGGCGGCGCGGCGGAGACGCTTATCGCGGCTGTCGATAGGCCGATGCCGAGCGCGACAACCGTTAAGCGCGTCATGCACCCATTGGACAAAAATGGTTTCATCGGACCAGACCTCTGGACGTGAACAAAGGTGATTAGGACCTGACCCCTTCAATATAGGCGGGCCACCAGCGGCGGCTCACCCGCCACGAGCCCGTCACGAGATGACGAAGCCGCTGGTCGGCGCCAAGACTTAGGCGCGCAGTCGCCAGGTCGGACAGCCGGTGCGATCGATGAGCTGATGGTGCAGCAGCCAATCGCGCGCCTCGGCAGCGTCTTGCTCAAACCAGGCCGCCGTGCTGCCGAGCCTGAAACTGTAGCCCCAGGCATCCATGTCTGCAAACAAGCGCTGCGCCCCGACGGCCGTGAGCTGTTCGGCCATCAGCACCTGCAGGTAACAGACCGCATCCTCTTCCGAGCAATCGCCACCCGCATCGGTGTGCAAGGCCGCGCGACGCGCTGCATCCATACACACGAAGTGTCCAGCCTCATGCAGCGCCGAGTGAACCGGCGTATCGTCGCGCAGATAGATCACTGCATCGATAAGCCCAGCTTCGGGTGCACCCCAGTAGGAGCCCGGGATGCTCTCCCCGGACTCGACCTGTGCCAGGCGCAGTGGCTTGAACCGACGCAGCAGCGCATCGATCTCAATCTGGTAATCGCGGTAACGAAGCATTGGATCTTCTGTCTCCTTCTCCAAACAGCCTCCAAGCTGCGGCGCGTCGAGGCTTGTTGCTCTGCATGATATGAACTGAACCGAACCAACTGAACCGAACCGAACTGAGGGAGGATCACCTGATGGCCCGCCATGTCCCCGACACCTTTGCCAGTCCCACGGTTTCACCGCCCAGTCCGGACAATCCCAGTCCGGATAATCCCCGCGCGCCAGCACGACTGGAATCTGCGGGGATCGCGCCAATTGCCAGCCGAGCGCTGGCGCTCATCAGCGTTCTGACTGGCCTCGCCCTTGGCACGCTCTTGACGCTCGCGCTCGCAGGGCCCGCGCCCGAGCGCTTGCAACAGGATGCTGAACTCGCGGGCCTTGTTCGTACCATGGTACTGGTCAAAGGCCTGTTACTGGTGGCGGCGCTCAGCCTTGTCAGCTGGCGTCTGGCCCGACCAGCCGCATGGCGGCAGCTGGTCGGTTACAGCGCAAGCCTTGGCCTTTCAGCCGCAGCACTTGCCTGGATGTGGAGCCTCAACTCGATCCCAGTCGCGGCCCTCCTCTTCTACAGTGGACTGATCGCCTGTTTCTTTACCGCATCCCGCGATCGACTGCTGCTTGCGGCCCATCCGAAGCTCTCTGAAGCTCAGGACTCATCAAAGCGCTAATCGCCGCGTTCTCACCCGCTCCGCCAAGCGCAAAACCAGGTCAGTATTGTCTCAGAGGTTCAATCGGTTGTTAGCATCAGCCGCGCTTTACGTGCTAGCGTAATGGGCTTTGCCCGCCTCCCTTACCCTATGCCTGCACTCAGTGTCCAACGGCTCAACAAGACCTATGCTAACGGCCTCCAGGCCTTAAAAGATGTCGATCTCACCGTCGAGGCAGGTGACTTCTTCGCGCTGCTCGGTCCAAATGGTGCCGGAAAGTCGACGCTGATCGGCATCGTTACCTCGCTAGTACGCAAGAGTGGCGGCCGCGTCGAGGTCTTTGGCCACGATCTCGACCGAGAGCCGGAGGCGGTTCGCGCCAATATCGGCGTCGTCCCACAAGAGTTTAACTTCAACCTGTTCTTGCCCGTGATCGAGGTGGTGCTTAACCAGGCCGGATACTTCGGCGTCCCCCGCAATCAGGCCCGCAGCCGGGCCGAAATGTTGCTGCGGAAACTCGACCTCTGGGACCGACGTGACACCGAGATGCGCCTCCTCTCCGGCGGCATGAAACGGCGTCTTATGATCGCCCGAGCATTGGTCCACCGTCCACGGCTGGTGATCCTGGACGAGCCAACCGCTGGGGTCGATATCGAGATCCGCCGCGCAATGTGGGGCTTCATGCGGGAGATCAATGCCGAGGGCACCACCATCATCCTCACTACCCATTACTTGGAGGAGGCCGAGAGCCTCTGCCGCAACATCGCCATCATCGACCATGGATGTATTCAGTCCCGAACCGATATCGCCACCCTGCTCGGTGAGCTGGACGCGGAGACCTTTGTGCTGAACCTGAAAGGACGCGTCCGCGAACTCCCCCAGCTCGGTGGCTTCGTGCTCGAGCACATCGACGAGAGTACGCTCGAGGTGCAGATCAACCGCGAGCACACCATCAATGGCCTGTTCGATGCACTGTCGCGCAACGGGATTGAGGTCTTGAGCTTGCGCAACAAGCAGAACCGGCTCGAAAAGCTGTTCCTGGACCGGGTCGAGGCGAGCCGCGGAGCCGCACCATGAACTCGAGCGCTGAAGACACAGCCCCCCTAGTCGACAGCAACCGCTGGCGCCGGTATCTGATCACCTTCAATACCCTGTTTAGCAAGGAGGTGATGCGCTTCTCGCGCATCTGGGTGCAGACCATCCTGCCCTCGGCCATCACCACCACGCTTTACTTCGTGATCTTCGGCCGTCTGATCGGCGATCGCATCGGGCCGATGGAGGGTCTCCCCTACATCGATTTCATCGTGCCGGGACTGGTGTTAATGGCGGTGATCACCAATGCCTACAGCAATGTTGTCTCCTCGTTCTACAGCAGCAAGTTCTCGCGCTATATCGAGGAACTTTTGGTCTCACCGGCACCCAACTGGGTGATCCTCGCTGGTTATGTCTCGGGCGGGGTTGCGCGCGGCCTCACGGTCGGCATCGTCGTGATGATCGTCGCAGCCTTCTTTACCAGCTTCAGCATCCACAATGTGCCGGTGACCTTGTTGATCTTACTGCTCACCGCCATCTTGTTTGCGCTTGGTGGGTTCATCAATGCGGTCTATGCGAATAGCTTCGACGACATCTCGATCGTGCCGACCTTCGTCCTGGCCCCGCTGACCTACCTTGGAGGCGTGTTCTATTCGATCGACCTGTTGCCGCAGCCCTGGCAAACCCTATCACTGGCTAATCCGATTCTTTATATGATCAATGCCTTTCGCTATGGGCTGCTCGGGGTCAGCGATATTCCGCTCGGCTTCGCCTTTTCCATCATCGCCATCTTCATCGCTGCGCTTGGCTATTACAGCCTGAGCCTGCTGCGCCGAGGGGTCGGCATCAAACAATGAAACCTTTAAGATGGCAGGTAACGGCGCTGACTACAGCTGCGCCGGCTTGTGAGCAGACGCCTGCAATGGGATGATTGCCGAGGGATTCACGATTCCGACCACCGAATCGATCCGACCGACCCGACAAGGGCCACCTTAACCAAGACGGCGCAATAGACGTGCCGAGCACCCGCCTCAGGAAACACGCCGAGTGGCCAAAGCCAAGATTACTGCCCCCTCACCCAAGCGCACCACACCGCGCCGCCGCCGCGGTCTTGGCCTCTGGGCCTTCTTATTCAGCTCCATCCTGCTCGCAGCACTGGCCGGGGCCTTGGCATTGGGATTGTACGGCGTCCACCTCGACAAGATCGTGCGCGAGAAATTCGAGGGCAAACGCTGGGCACTGCCGGCCCGGGTTTATGCGCGCCCACTCGAGCTCTACGTCGGCCGCCCCATCTCACAGGACGCTCTGGTCGGCGAGCTTGAGCGACTCAACTACCGCCGCAGCAGCGAACTCGCGCGTGCTGGCAGCTACCAGGTCGAGGCTGATCGCGTACTGATCCGCACCCGGCCGTTCCAATTTTGGGATGGGAGCGAGGCAGAGCGCCTGGTCGACGTGCGCATCGCCGATGATCTCGTGACCGACATGCGCTCCGGCAATAACGGTCGCGACCTCGCCCTAGTGCGGCTCGATCCAGCGCTGATCGCCAGCATCTACCCAACCCATAATGAGGACCGAGTGCTACTGCGGCACCAGCAACTGCCGCCGCTATTGATCAAGACCTTGCTCGCGGTTGAGGATCGAAGCTTCTACAAGCATCACGGCATCGATCCCAAGGGCATCGTCCGTGCCGCTTACGAGAACCTGATGGCGGGTCGCACGGTACAGGGTGCCAGCACCCTGACCCAGCAGTTGGTCAAAAATTTCTATCTCACCCAAGACCGCACACTCGAGCGCAAGGCCAAAGAGGCCTACATGGCGGTGCTGCTGGACCAACGCTACTCGAAAGAAGAAATCCTCACCGCTTATGCCAATGAGGTCTACTTCGGGCAGGATGGCAGCCGTGCGATCCACGGCTTTGGGCTCGCCAGTCGCTTTTACTTCGACCGCGACATCGATGAGCTCAACGTGCCGCAGATCGCGCTGCTGGTCGCGATCCTGAAGGGCCCAGGCGAGCACAACCCGCGCCGCCATCCAGAGAAGGCGACCCAGCGCCGTAACCTAGTCATCGATCTGATGGCCTATCACCAGATCATCTCCGCGGAAGAGGCCGAGGAGGCAAAGAACACCCCGCTCGGCATCAAAGACGGCGGGGCCAAGCCGGCGGGCGAATACCCGTCCTTTGTGCAGCTGGTGCGCCGCCAGCTCCAGCGCGACTATCGCGAAGCGGATCTGCGCTCCGAAGGCCTGCGCATCTTTACCACGCTGGACCCATTGATTCAGGGCCAGACCGAGGCCGAGATCCACGAGCGTATGGCGAAGTTGGACAAACAGCGGCGCCTGGCGCCCGGCACCCTGGAGACCGCGGCGGTAGTGACCTCGGTCGCACAGGGCGAGGTGCTGGCCTTGGTTGGTGGGCGCGACACCGATTATGCCGGCTTCAATCGCGCTCTGGATGCCGTGCGCTCGGTCGGCTCGGCCATCAAGCCAGTGGTCTATCTGGCCGCGTTGGCGCAGCCCGAACGTTTCTCATTGGTCTCACCCATCGCTGACCAGCCAATCAGCTTGCGCGCTGGCGGTGAGCTTTGGACCCCGAAGAACTATGACCACCGCCTGCATGGCACCGTGCCGCTCTATCAGGCCTTGGCCAATTCCTATAACCTCGCAACCGTCAACCTCGGGCTGCAGGTTGGCGTTAACGAGGTCGCTGAGATGCTGAGAAGGCTTGGCGCCGTGCGCCCGGTCAGCAAGGTGCCGGCGATGCTGCTCGGGTCGGCCTCTCTGCCGCCGATCGAACTCGCACAGGTCTATCAGACTATCGCCGCCGGTGGCTTTCGTGCCCCGTTACGCGCGATCCGAGAGGTGCTCAACGCCTCCGGGCAGCCCCTCAACCGCTATCCGCTCGCGGTCGAGCCGGTGGTCGGTAGCGACGCCGTGTACCTGACCCAGTGGGCAATGCGCAAGGTGGTCGAGCAAGGGACCGCGACCTGGCTCAAGCAACGCCTACCCGAAGGCATGACCGTTGCCGGCAAGACGGGCACGACCAACGACATGCGTGATAGCTGGTTCGCCGGGTTCAGCGGCGATCGAGTGCTGGTGGTCTGGGTCGGGCGCGATGACAATAAGCCGATGGGTCTCAGCGGCTCGAGCGGCGCCTTGCGCGTCTGGGGCGACATCATGGCCGAGATCAGCACCGAGCCGCTGAGCGACATCGCCCCCGACTCGATCGAGATCGCCAGTGTCTGCGGCCGCAGCAATATCCCCTTCAGTCGCGGCCATGCCGGCAGCAGTGCCAGCTGCGGTGGTGGCGGTAACGGCGGCGGCAGCCGCCGGTCGGGACCGAGCAGCACCCCCAATGTCGAACCCAAGCTGGCTCAGGGGGAGCCGACGCCCGAGCCCGAACCCGTTCCACCTCGCCGCGAGCGCAATGATTCACGCAACAACAGCCCCTTTATGAGCAATTTCTACGACAACTGATCATGCTTAAGCACCTGACCCTATTGGCGCTCTTAGCGCTCGTGCTCACCGGTTGCGCATCCATGGAGCGCAGCGGCCCGCCGGCCCCCATTGTCGACGTGCAAACTGCACCCGAGATCAAGCCCGAAACGCCAGCAGCGCCGCCGCCAGAGCCCGCAGCGCCCGCAGCGCCGGCTCCGACCCGCGTCTATGCCTACACGCCACCGGAAACGATCAGCGAACCACCTGCTAAGCCGGAGCAAACCGGAACAGCGGCGGCCTCCGCAGCATCCCAGCCCCAAAGCCAGGCTCAGACACAGAGCCCAAGCCCCACTAGCGCACAGGCAACACCCGAGGCGCAGCCCGCAAGCCCAGATCGCGAGCCATCCAGGCAGGCCGCGACTAGCGAGCCAAGCAGCCCTCAACAGGACTCGACGCCATCATCGACGGCGCAGTCCGACACCAATGAACGGTCATCGAGCGACTCCGCGCAGGCTGCATCCTCTGGATCCGATGAGCCTGAATCCGCACCCGAGGCATCGCCTGCTCCTGAGGTTGCCAGCGCTGCGCCCCAACCCTCCGGGCTGACGCCAAACGACATGCCACCTGCCGTCAGCTCACTTGCCCAGCGTGCTGAACAGCAACGTCAGTCTGGCGACGCCGGCGCCGCAGCAGCAACCCTCGAGCGTGCGCTGCGCATCCAACCCCAAGAGGCCTATCTCTGGAACCGCCTCGCCCGGGTGCGCCTGGAACAGGGCATGAGCGATTCAGCGGCTAAGCTGGCGACGCGCTCAAACGCGCTCACCGGTGATGAGCCGGCCCTGAAGACCAACAACTGGGAGATCATCGCCACTGCGCGGCGCCAGACCGGCGACATCGAAGGCGCCGTCGAGGCCGAGCGCAAGGCCGCCGGCGGCTAGAATCGGCTAGGCGTCGATCAGAGCCAGCCCCGGACAACCCCGAGCCCTTCATGCAGTTTCGGCGGCACTCAGACGAGTCTGGCTCTAGGCCTGGACCTGAGCCTGGATCTCATTCGGGAGCTGATCCCGACGCGACGCCAGTGGCTGACTCCAGTGCTGGATGCGACCCTCGGCCTAGCACCAAGTCGAGAGCAGAGCCGGTACCATCGCCAGCCGACACCAAGCAAGGCAGCTCGGCGAGAATGCGTGGAGTGCAGCTCGCCGTCAGCGAGGCACTCGCAGCCGACGGCCCCCTCGCTGAACGGCTGCAGCACTTTCATCCCCGCCCTCAGCAGCAGGCGATGGCCGAGCGGGTGGCGACGACCCTGGAGAGCGGCGGCGCCCTGATCTGCGAGGCCGGTACCGGTACCGGCAAGACCTTCGCCTACCTGGTGCCGGCGTTGCTGAGCGGCCGCAAGACCGTCATCTCCACCGGCACCCGTAACCTGCAGGATCAGCTGTTCCAGCGCGATATCCCGTTGATCCGCGCCGCGCTCGGCGCCCCGATCCAGGTCGCGCTGCTCAAGGGACGCAGCAACTACCTCTGCCGCTATCGGCTAGAGCTGGCGATGGATGAACCAACCCGACATCGCCCAGAGGTACGACAGCATCTGCAGCAGGTGCGCAACTGGAGCCGTCAGACCCAACAAGGCGACATCGCCGAGCTGCCTATTCCTGAGGACGACCCGGTCTGGCCGGTCGTCACCTCAACCGCCGACAACTGCCTCGGCCAAGGCTGCCCAGTGTTTAGCGACTGCCATCTGCTCGAGGCGCGCCGCCGGGCGCAGGCGGCCGAGCTGGTGGTGGTCAACCATCATCTGCTCTGCGCCGACTTAGCGCTGCGCGATGAGGGCTTTGGCGAGGTGCTGCCCGACGCCGATGCCTTCATCATCGATGAGGCCCATCAGCTACCCGAGGTCGCCGCCAGCTTTTTCGGCATCTCGATCAGTGCGCGCCAGCTCATCGAGGTCGCCCGCGATGTCGCTGCCACCGATCGGCGCGATGCCGGCGACGTACCGGACCTGCCGCTCGCCTGCGATGCGCTGCAACAAGCCGTTGCCGAGCTTCGGTTGAGCCTGAGCCAAGACCTGGGCTTCGAGGACCGTCGCGGCCCCTGGCAACAGATCGCCGACGCGCGCACAGTCCAGGTCTCGCTGGGTACCCTTGAAGACGCACTCGATAGCCTTGCAGACATCCTAGCGCCGATCGCCGATCGCTCGCGTGGACTGGAGCAGGCCGCAGCCCGGGTCACTGCGATGCGTGCCCGTCTCGCCAGCCTGTTAGCCGATGAGCCGTCGCTTGACCACGAGCCGGAGCACAAACATGGGTCGGGGAATCAGCTCAGGGTTGAGCGCGAGCATGAGTCCGCCGACAGGCTGAGGCATGGGCATCAGTCCGACGGGAAGGCAACGCCTGGATCGAGCTATGAGTTCGGCAAACAATCCGGCGGCGCGCAAGCCGGACGGGGCGGCAGCGACCAGGCTGCCGCGCGTGGCGATCAGCCGAACCGCGTGCGCTGGTTCGACTTGCAAGGCCGCGGCTTCCGTTTCCACCAGACCCCGCTCGATGTCTCCGAGGTCTTTCGCGCCCAACTTACCCGACAGCAGGCCGCCTGGGTCTTCACCTCGGCGACGCTCGCGGTCGGCCGTTCGTTCGCGCATTTCGCCAACCGCGTTGGCTGCGACGACGCCGAGACCGCGCAATGGGATAGCCCGTTCGATTATCCGAGCCAGGCCCTGCTCTATTGCCCATCCGCGATGCCCGAGCCATCTCATCCCGGCTACACCGCGCGGGTCGTCGAGATCGCCAGCGAGGTGATTGGGCTCAGCCAGGGCCGCGCCTTCCTGCTCTTCACCAGCCATCGTGCCCTGCGCGAGGCCGCAGCCAGGCTCGAATCGCAGCTCGAGTACCCGCTGCTGGTGCAGGGCAGCGCGCCGCGCGCCGAGCTGATCGAGCGCTTTCGCGAGCTTGGCAACGCCGTACTGCTCGGGACCTCCAGCTTTTGGGAGGGCGTCGACGTGCGCGGCGAAGCCCTGTCCTGCGTCATCATCGACAAGCTCCCCTTCAGCTCGCCGGCTGATCCGATCCTGCAGGCGCGGGCCGATGCGCTGAAGCGCCAAGGTGGCAATCCATTTCGGGATTTCCAGCTCCCCCAAGCCGTGATCGCCCTCAAACAGGGCGCCGGCCGGCTGATCCGCGACCCGCAGGATCGCGGCGTGCTGGTGGTCTGCGACCCGCGCCTAAATACCCGCAGCTATGGCCGGATCTTCCTCAGCAGTCTGCCACGGATGCAACGCACCAATGATCTTGCCGATCTGGAGGCCTTTTTCGCGGCTTAGTGGGGATTAGGGGGACGGGTCACATACCGGTGGGCGTCCATGCATCGCTGGGGCTGCATTCACACCGGCCCTTGGACCAATGACAGCATCTGCTCATAACTCAGCTTGCCGCCATCATCGGCACCGCTGAGCAGGCCATCGGCCAGGTCACGCTTGCTCGCATGTAGCTTCAGGATGCGCTCCTCGATGGTGTCTTTGGCGACCAGTCGATAGACGGTCACCGGCCGCTCCTGGCCGATGCGGTGGGCGCGGTCTGAGGCCTGATCCTCGACCGCCGGGTTCCACCAGGGGTCCATGTGGATCACATAGTCAGCCGCCGTGAGATTCAGCCCAGCACCGCCAGCGCGCAGGCTGATCAGGAACAGCTCACCGTCGCCGGCCTGAAAGGCGTTCACTGCGGCACGCCGCTGTGGCTCCGGGGTCGAGCCGTCCAGATACTGATAGCGGATCTGGTGCCGGTCCAGATGCTCGCGGATCAGGCTCAGATGGTCGACGAACTGGCTGAAGACCAGCGCCTTATGGCGATTGTCGAGCAGCTCATCGACGATCTCGGCGAAGGCCTCGAGCTTGGCACTGGGCAGGTCGCTGTCCGGCAGCGCCAGACGCGGATGGCAGCAGACGCGACGCAGGCGCATGATCTCGGCCAGCAACAACAAGCGCTTGTGCCCCGGTGCGGCCTTGCTGCCCTCGCTGTCGAGGCGCTCCATGGCCTCCCGTCGCAGCGCCTCGTAGAGCGCCATCTCGCCGGCGCTCAGCTCGAGCTGCAGGTCGATCTCGGTGCGCGGCGGCAGCTCGGCCAGCACATCAGTCTTTAGCCGCCGCAGGATGAACGGCTTGATCAGTTGCCGCAGACGTTGGCGCGCCCCTTGGTCCTTGTCTTGCTCGATCGGCGTCGCGAAGCGTTGATTGAAACGCTGTAACGAGCCGAGCAGCCCGGGATTGATGAACCGGAACAGGTTCCAGAGCTCGCCGAGGTGATTCTCGATCGGGGTGCCGGTGGTGATCATCCGAAACCCACCCTTGAGCGCCATGATCGCCTGCGAACGCTTGGTCATGGCGTTCTTGAAGGCCTGCGCCTCATCGGCAACGATGGTCTGCCACTCGACCTGACTCAGGCGCTCACGCTCGCTCTGCAGTAAGCCATAGCTGCAGACGATGAGATCAAAGGGGCCGGCCTTTTCCAACATCGCCGCACGCTCCCCGTCACCGAAGCGCAGCGGGCGCAGCGTCGGTGCAAAGCGCTGGGCCTCGTCGAGCCAATTGCCGCAAACCGAGGTCGGCGCCAGGACCAGCGTTGGCCCGTCCGGCGCGCGCGCCAGGATCAGCGCCAATGCCTGCAGGGTCTTGCCAAGCCCCATATCATCGGCCAGACAGGCACCGGCGCCCCAGTGCGCGAGCCGCGCCAGCCAGCGGAAGCCTTCGAGCTGGTAATCGCGCAGCTCGGCCTGCAGCGTCGAGGGCAGCTCCGGCTCGAAGGCCTCGATTTGCGTTAGGCGCTCGAGCAGACCAAGCCATTCCTGACTGGCCTCGACCTGCATGCCGTCGATCAGCTCATGCACTGCAGGCGCTGCCAGCGGATGGAAGCGGCCATCATCGATGAGGCCTGCCAACCCTTGCAGACGCCGCCGCAGGGCGCCGCTCAGGACCAAGAAATCACCCTCGCCGAGCCGCACATAGCGCCCCTGCGCAGCCGCAGCACGCTCGATCAGCTCGCGCATCGCGAGCACCCGACCATCGTCGAGCTGCAGACCGCCGGCAACGTCGAACCAGTCGTTCTTCTGGCGCACCTTCACCTGCAGACGACTCAGGCCAACCTCCTCGCTCAGCGCGATGCGCCGACCCTGTGGCCAATCCAGCTGCACCTGATCGCCCAGCGCATGCAACTGCTCCAGCGCCGCCAGGGCTTCAGCGGGGTCGGGCAGATCCCAGGTCCAGTCCGCTGCGTCGCCCCAGTCGGACATCGTTTCTGGGGCTTGGCTCAGCGCAGGACAAGCCGCGACCACGGCCAGGGCTCGGGCGTGCTCGGCCGTCAGATCACGGGTGCAGCGCAGCGGTCGACCATCGCGCTCACTAAACAGGGTCGCCCGGCCCTCGGCGGGACGCAGCTGGGGACCAACCTCACCGAACGGATGGATGAAGAGTTCCAGCCGCAAACCTTCGTCGATCGGCGATAGATGCAGATGCGGGCGCAGATCGGCCTCGATCGACTCGGCCTGGCTGTCACCGCCGCCGATATCCGAGTGCACGGTGAGCAACGGTGCCAGCCCCGTCAGGCTATCGAGCAGCGCCTGCTCGCCCGCCCGAGGAACGGCCAGACCCTCTGGACCCAGGATGCGCGCGATCTCGCGATGGCCAGCATCGAACTGGATCACCCGCAGCCGCTGCGGGGTCTCCGCGACCGGCAGCAACGAGCGCCCCTCCGGCGGATGCGGCTCGAGACTGA
>CAZEZH010000023.1:16879-30342 GCA_964516305.1 uncultured Halochromatium sp.
GTCTCCGCGACCGGCAGCAACGAGCGCCCCTCCGGCGGATGCGGCTCGAGACTGACCAGGATGTCATTATCCCGACGAATCACGGCCAGGGTCGGTTTGCCAAGGATGAGCTCGACTGGCGTGTCCGGGGCATTGGGTCGAATCACCAACGGATGGCCGATCGCCGCCAACAAGGCCCGGTCAGGGTCCATGCTGAAGCTGGTGCGACCATAGCCGCCATACCAACCCATCTGCTGCTCGCGGGTGATCGTCTCACAGAGCGCGCGGTCCTTCGGTGTCAGATAGGAGAAGCGTTCGGGCTCCTCGACTAAACGCTGCAGCGAGACCGCACGACCCTGGGTCCAGCCGCCGCGCTTGGTGCGCTTTTGCTCACGCGGTTCGATCAGCACGCCATGGTCATGGAGGGTCAGCAGCCAGGCCATGCGGCGATCGCCATCCTGGCGCTGGCCGACGCGATCGGCACCCTGATCAGGTTGGACCCCTAGCCCCTTCAGCGCCTCCAGCGCGATCTCCCAGGTCGGCTTCGGCGCGAGCAGCTCGGTGAGCAAGACCAGCTGGTCGGCCGGCTCTGTTGCCGCCCCCGATGGCGCGGGAGCAGCGACCTGTGCTGCCCCCTCGGCGCCAAACTGCACGAGCAACGCCCGTGCCTCGTGCGCATACCAACGGAGCCCCGCACCGGCCGCCTGCTCTGCGCCTCGCGTCAGCGCGGTCAGTGCATCGGCCGAGGGCCGCTTACCGAGCCAGTGCAGGCTCAGCGCCTGAAACAGCGCCGGAAAGGCACCCCGCGGCGCCATGCTGTGCAACAGCCAGGCACTCTCGGCGACATTGGCCTGCCCGGCGAGCACCGCCGCCAGATCATCGAGCAGACGGAAGACGGGTTCGAGCAGGTCGGTGACGCTGGCCTTGAGGCAGACCGACACCTGATGGCGAACCCGCTCCAGATCAGCCCGCTCACTGCGCTGCAGCAACGCCAGCAGATGCAGCACACCCGGGATTCCAGGCACATAGAGGTTGCGCTTGCGCATGCGACGCCGCAGCAGCTGCAGCGCACCTTCGAAAGCGTCGATCGCCTCCGGGTAGGCGCCGCTCAGCATCTGCAGCCAGCCGGTCAGGATCAGAGCCTGTGGATCATCGCGCCCAGCCAAGAGTTCCTGCACCCGTTCCGTCTGCCCGCGCAACAGGCGCTGCTCGGCGAGCGCATCAGCGGCATCCGGATAGCTCGCGGCCAGCGGTGCCAGCAAACGCTCCATCAGTTGATAGGAGCTTGGCCGAGCGCTGAGATCAAGTGCGGCTTCACGCAACATCGGCGCCAGTGCCAACACCTTGAGCCGCGCTGGCAGGGTCTCGAGCCAGGCCGGATCAGCCGAACGCGTGCAGATGGTCGCCAACGGCTCGACCTGCCGATAGCGCACCTGGGCCAAGGACTCGTCGCTCGGCAACAGGAGCATCTGCAGCACCTCATCCTCACGCCCACGATAGACGGCGATGCGTAACAGCCGAAACCGCCGCTCCTCACTCGGGCGATCCCAGGAATTACGCATCCCGGTCGGCACCACCTTCTCGGCAGCCGCAACAATCGCTTCAAAGCTGCCATCGGCAACCGTCTCACGGGTCAACAGCTCGAGCAGCTCTGGATGGCAAACCAGGTTGTTGCGCTTCTGCTCAATGAGATCGCTACCGAGCAGGCGATCCCGCCAACCCTTGCCGAGCCGCGCCTTGAGCGGTGTGCCACGGCGGTCCTTCCAGCCAAGTGCATCGAGCAAGAGCCCAAGGCCGGTCTGGCTGATCGGCTCGCAGACCACCGAGAGCACCCGCAAGATGCGGCGGTCGTCGGCAGGAAGGGCTTGATAGCTGGCGCGCCGGTCGGTCATGGTTGAGATCCGCCAGACCAACCCCTGAGCCAAGTCGTAGCTGGCGGGCAGCAAGGGAAGACAAACGGAATGCGGATCGCGGGCATAGTTCTTGGCTCTCGCACTGGGCGGTTCTTGCGTCGGGCAAAAGCAACCATGGTACAGTTTCCGCATCCATCGTCCACTCAACAGCCGCAAGACGCGATGAAGATCTTGGCCCTCGACACCTCGAGCAGTTGCTGCTCGGCGGCTTTGCTGATCGATGATCGGTTTGAGCAGCATTGCGAGAACGCGCCCCGCCGGCATGCAGACCTGATCCTGGGGATGCTAAACGCATTGCTTGAGGATGCCGGGCTAGGCCTGACCGAACTGGACGCTATCGCTTATGGCCGCGGACCTGGCTCATTCACCGGCGTACGCATCGCAGCCGCGGTCGCACAAGGGGTTGCCTTTGGTGCCGAACGGCCGGTGATCGGCATCTCGACGCTCGCCGCAACCGCGCGGGCCGCCTATCGGCACACTGGACAACGGAAGATCGCCTGCGCACTCGACGCCCGCATGGGCGAGGTCTACTGGGGATGTTACCGTATTGAGGGCGACGATGAGGCAACGCTGCTCGACCAGGAACTCGTCATCGCGCCCGAGCTTACGCCTGCCTTGGCCGACTCGGGATGGTCCGGTGCCGGAAGCGGTTGGGGCGCCTACCCCGAGCTTATAAACCGGCATCATGCAGCGCTGCTTCCTAGCGTCCCATCGGCGCAGGGAGAGCAGGAAATGCTGATACTCTCAGAGAGCGGGCCGGAGGCCAGCGATATCGCCTACCTGGCCCGAGCGTCAGTCGACCAAGCGCAACGGCCGGACCGAGCCGCCCCAGTCTATCTCCGAAATCGCGTTGCCGAGGTGAGCCGAAAGGGCTCAAGACCTCAGGCTTAGATGGTGGCCACGCTCGATCCTCGGGAGGTCATGACGGCAATGTCGGCGCATGCAGGCCACCACATAATGGATCAAGGTCACCTCGACCGCGACAAAGACGATCAGGCCCACCGCAATCCGCAGTTCCGGCTCGGGCTGCGACAGCCCTAGGGTCAACCAGGTCACAAACCCCGTGATCCCAGCGATGACCGTCATCAGCATGAACGGCCATACCGAGGCAAAACACGTCTTACACAGTTTCATCAGAACCATCCTCGGGCGCTCAAACGCGACCTGTTTTTCAGTTTTTGGTCGAATACTTTATCAGCATAACGGAAGAATTGGCCGCCGACGACAACCGCGACCCGATGAACGGGTAAATCACTATTCACCGCACTGCGATGAACAGGTTATATCCTGTTCAAAACAAAAACAACAGCATCTTGACCATGCCATTACCAAAACAAAAAATTGTCAGCTGCGCCGCCGCCTGTCTAGCCGAACCCGACCCAACAGCCAAGGTCGCACTCACACGCGAGACGGTCGCTCGCTGGGCAGAAGGACAGATCGAACCGGGAGCATCGCCAGAGTGGCGCCCTCTAGACACACCGGGCCGACCAGCCAAGCCACCATTGGTTGCCGCACGCGAGCTACCGAAACGCAAGCTCAGCAACCAGGCGGGTCTGGCCTCACTGATCCACGCGGTCGCCCACATTGAATTCAATGCCATCAATCTCGCCTGGGACGCGGTACAGCGGTTCCCGCAGATGCCCGAGGCCTTTCAGTCGGACTGGGTGACAGTCGCCGCCGAAGAGGCCGAGCATTTCGTCCTGATGCGCGAGCGGCTGCAAGCCCTAGGCCATGACTACGGCGACCTACCCGCCCATGATGGCCTCTGGGACATGGCGCGACGCACCTCCAGCGATGTGCTCGAGCGCATGGCGCTGGTACCGCGGGTGCTGGAAGCACGGGGTCTGGATGTCACACCCGGGATGATCGAGCGGCTTCGCCGAATTGGGGATCACGACACCGCGGATCGGCTCGCGATCATCTTGCGCGATGAGGTCGGCCATGTGGCCGTAGGCAGCCGGTGGTTTCGTCATCTGTGTGAAGAGCGCGGCCTGGAGCCCCGCGCAACCTCGTTGGCGATGATCCGACGTCAGCTGCGCGGCGAGGTCCGCTGCCCATTAAATCGCCCGGATCGACTGAAAGCTGGCTTCGATGAACGCGAACTCAATGACCTTGAAGGGCTCTGTGCCGAACGCCCAGCGACCTAATAGTATGGAGGATCGATGTCTCGCGGGCAGCCACTAGGCTCGCACTTACACCCTGACCGAACAGGAGGTGAGCAAAACAGGCGGCATGCAAGAGAGCCGCAAGGCATTGATTTAAATGGTCGGGGTGAGAGGATTCGAACCTCCGGCCCCTGCCTCCCGAAGGCAGTGCTCTACCAGGCTGAGCTACACCCCGATGTTCTGAATCAAGCGCCTGGCGGTATCGCTTGATGTGCTAATCGATGAACGGGCGACCGTTGCAGTGGCCCGAATTCTCTCTGCTCGCCTCCTACTCGGGTGTCGCTCGTTAGCGTCTAGCGCTTAGCCGAACCCTCTTGAAGCTTCTAGAAGGTACGAGCAACCGAGAAGTCCGCTGTTATCGCTAAAGAGTCGCGGCTAGGCGATTCCGGAACTGCATTCAAAGACTGTTTTGCAGCCTCGGCATGCCAGCGAGCAAGCTCAACAGTATAGTCGATCGCCTTGGTGTCGACAATGGCCTCGACGACATCCTCGATATGCTTTCGACCGCCTTCTTCGATGGCTTGGCGAAGCCGCTTGCGCTGGGCGTCGGTACCGACCTCCATCGCACGAATCACGGGCAGGGTTGGCTTACCTTCATCGAGATCGTCGCCGACCTGCTTGCCAATGGTCCCGTCATCCGACATGTAATCGAGTGCGTCATCGACCAACTGGAAGGCGATGCCAAGGTGCAAGCCGTAGCTCGCCATTGCCGACTCGGTCTCCGGATCGGCGCCAGTGAGCACGGCCCCGAGGCGCGTGCCGGCCTCGAATAGGGTCGCCGTCTTGCGCTGAATCACCTCCATGTAGCGTGTTTCATCGGTGTCGGCATCGTTTGCATTGAGCAGCTGCAGCACTTCGCCCTCGGCGATGCGAGCGGTGGCTCGCGCCATCACTTCCATGATGCGTAGATTGCCAACGTCGACCATCATCTCGAAGGCACGCGCATAGAGGAAATCGCCAACTAAAACGCTGGCCTCGTTGCCCCAAACGGTATTGGCGGTATCGCGATTTCGGCGCAATTCAGAGCCATCGACCACGTCGTCGTGCAGGAGCGTGGCGGTATGGATGAACTCGACGATGGCCGCCGCGTCGAGATGCCGATTGCCCGAGTAGCCACAGGCTCGCGCTGCCAACAGCACGAGCAGCGGGCGCAGACGCTTACCACCACTACTGACGATGTAGTGGCCGATCTGGTTGATGAGCACGACGTTAGAATGCAGGCGGTCGACGATAAGCTTGTCGACGGCCTTGACGTCTTCGGCCACGGGCGACCGAATCTGGGAAAGATCCATGAAGCGGCATCTACTGCTGATAAGACCGGCGAATCCTAGGTTCGCGCCCGAAGGCTGTCAAGGGGATGCACTAAAGCTTCGGCGGATAATGCGGTCCGATGCGGCCGCGAGCAGCGCTGACAGGCCGACCAGTCATCAAGTCTTTGACGCCTAACGCTCCATCAGGCATACTAGGGGGTCTTGCGCGATGAGTAGATGCTCGGGCCGATCAGACAGGCCACGCACTAGCTGGCCCGACAGGCAACCTCCTCGCTCAACCGAAACATCTCTAGCTCCGAGGCATCTCGACCCCGTTATGTACGCAATCATCGAAACTGGCGGTAAGCAGTACCGCGTCGCCGAGGGCGATCTCGTGACCGTCGAGAAGCTCGACGCCGACCAGGGCTCGACCCTAGATATAGCGCGCGTGCTGATGCTCGCTGAAGGCGACTCGGTGCAGGTGGGCAAGCCCTACCTGGACGGCGCCAAGGTCACCGCTGAGGTCGCGACTCATGGCAAGCACGACAAGGTGCACATCGTTAAGTTTAAGCGGCGCAAGCACCACCTAAAGCGGCAGGGTCATCGCCAGTGCTTCACCCAGATCAAGATTACTAGCATCAGTAACGGCTGACCATTCCGCTGGATTGGCAGCGCGACGGAGACGATTTCCATGGCACACAAAAAAGCAGGCGGCAGTTCCCGGAACGGTCGCGACTCAGAGTCGAAACGACTTGGCGTGAAGCGCTTCGGCGGACAAACCGTTGCTGCCGGCAGCATCATCGTGCGTCAACGCGGCACCCGCTTCCACGGCGGCGTCCACGTTGGTTGCGGTCGCGACCATACCCTGTTCGCACTCAAGGATGGCGTGGTGCGCTTTGAGATCAAGGGGCCACGCAACCGCAAGTTCGTCAGCATCGAGCCGACCGAAGCCAGTGCGTGAAATTCGTCGACGAGGCGGAGATTCGGGTCGAGGCCGGCGACGGCGGTAACGGTTGCGTCAGCTTCCGCCGCGAGCGCTTCATCCCCAAGGGCGGGCCAGATGGCGGCGATGGCGGCGACGGCGGCAGCGTCTTCCTAATCGGCGACCCTGGATTGAACACCCTGGTCGATTTCCGCCATTCACGCCGCCATCGCGCTGAGCGCGGTCGCGACGGGATGGGCCAGAACCGAACTGGCCGCAGTGGCGAGGACAAGCTGATCCAAGTGCCGCTCGGCACCCGCGTCTTCGATACTGAGACCGACGAACTGGTCGGCGAGGTCCTCACTGCCGAGCAGCGGCTGCTCATCGCGCAAGGCGGCTACCACGGCATTGGTAACGCGCGCTACAAGTCGAGCACCAATCGCGCCCCGCGCCAATCGAAGCCGGGCACGCCCGGCGAGAAGCGCGTACTCAAGCTTGAACTCATCCTACTCGCCGACGTTGGCTTACTGGGGCTGCCCAATGCAGGCAAGTCAAGCCTGATCCGCAAGGTCTCCAGTGCGCGGCCGCGCGTTGCTGACTATCCGTTCACGACGCTCTATCCCAACCTGGGCGTGGTCAGCCTGGGCCCACGGCAAAGCTTCGTCATCGCCGATATCCCCGGCCTCATCGCTGGTGCCGCAGAGGGTGCTGGCCTCGGCGCTCGGTTCCTCAAACATCTCAGCCGCACCCGACTGCTGTTGCACCTGATCGACATCGCGCCACCCGAGGGCAGTCCCGCCCCGCTCGAGCAGGCACAGATTATCATCGATGAGCTGAACGCTCATGGCGACGATCTCGCCGAGAAAGAACGCTGGCTGGTGCTCAACAAGACCGACTTGCTCGAGCCGGAGCAGGCTGCCGAGGTGCAGCCTGCTCTGATCAGCACACTCGGCTGGGATGGCCCCGTGTTCCTGATTTCCGCGGTCACCGGCGCCGGCACCGATGCGCTGATCAGCGCTCTGATGCAGCGTCTTGACGCGATCCAGCATCCGTTTGAGTCGCCGCCAGACGAGGTGCCGAGCCAGGACGACGCGCTGGGCTGTGGTACTCGCTGGGATAATCATGACCGCGGTGATTGCCGGGACGATGACCCGCACAAGGTCAGGCCGGATGACGTTAGCGATGATTCCTCATCATCCTGGCACCCCCTCGACTGACCCCGGGGCCATCCCCCCTGTCGCACGCTCTCCTCGCCACTCGCCACTCGCCACTCGCCACTCGCCACTCGCCACTCGAATGTTCAACCGTCAGCGGATACCGCAGACCCGGCGTTGGGTCGTAAAGATCGGCAGCGCACTGCTGACACGTGACGGCGCGGGGCTTGATATCGAGGTGCTCGAGCCCTGGGTCGCCCAGCTCAGCGAGCGCCGGCTCGCGGGCCAGGACCTGGTCTTGGTCTCATCCGGCGCCGTCGCCCAGGGCATGGCGCGCATGGGCTGGTCGCAGCGGCCACGCGCCTTGCACGAGCTACAGGCCGCCGCCGCCATCGGCCAGATGGGCTTGGTCCGCGCCTGGGAGACCTGCTTTGAACGCCATGGCCTGCACACCGCCCAGGTGCTGCTCACCCGCGACGATCTCGCCCATCGTGAGCGTTATCTCAACGCCCGCAGCACCTTGCGCACCCTGCTCTCGCTCGGTGTGGTGCCGGTTATCAACGAGAACGATACCGTAGCCACGGACGAACTGCGCTTCGGTGACAACGATACCCTAGCCGCGCTGGTCGCCAACCTGATCGAGGCCGAGTTGCTCGTGCTGCTGACCGATCAGGATGGCCTGTTCGACGCCGACCCGCGCAAACGTCCGGATGCGCGGCTGATCGCAGAGACCCGGATCGATGACAACCGCCTCGACGAGGTCGCCGGCGGCAGCGGCGGTCTCGGCAGCGGCGGCATGGCCACCAAGGTGCGCGCGGCCAGACTGGCCGCCCGCTCCGGCTGCGCGACCATCATCGCCCCCGGACGCGGTGAAGACTGCCTGGCTCGGCTCGGCCATGGCGAGCCGGTCGGCACATTGCTGACCCCTGTACAAGAGCCACAGGCGGCACGTAAACAGTGGCTGGCCGGCCATCTGCGCGTCACCGGGCGACTGGTGCTTGATGCCGGGGCCGCTCGCGCACTGCGCGAACAGGGCCGCAGCCTGCTGGCGGTCGGCGTCAAGGCTGTGCGCGGGCAGTTCAAGCGCGGTGAGGTGGTGGCCTGCGTCGACGAGCAGGGGCAGGAGATCGCGCGCGGACTGGTCAACTACGACGTCCAAGAAAGCTTAAGGATCAAGGGGCAGCCCAGCTCGGCCTTCGTCGGTATTCTGGGCTACATCGATGACGAGGAACTCATCCACCGCGATAATCTCGTGTTGGTGTAGTCTTGGCTCGCAGTCAGCGCGCTTGCCACTCCCCACCAAATTCCATACCCTTCGTCCGTGGTTAAACCGAAGCTGGTCAGCCACCAACCCAATGCAGAAGAGGGCCAAAGCGGATGCAACCCACCATGGATCGCGCACGTTTCAACATGATCGAGCAACAGGTTCGGACCTGGGATGTGCTCGATGAGCGAGTGTTGGCCGTGATGCGGAAGCTACCCAGAGAGGCCTTCGTTCCCGACGCCTACCGCGGACTCGCCTACGCCGACATCGAGGTACCGCTCGGCGAGCGTACCGCGATGCTAGCGCCAAAATTGGTCGGACGTATGCTGCAAACCCTGGATGTGCAATCGCACGAGACCGTCTTCGAGATCGGCACCGGCACCGGCTATGTCACCGCCTGCCTCGCGCACCTCGGAGACCAGGTCTTCAGCATCGAGATCGACCCGGACCTCGCCGAGGGGGCCCGCGTCCGTCTTAACGCCATGGGCCTCTCGCAGGCCAAGGTGCATACCGCCGACGCCTTCGCTGGGCACATCGACGGCGGTCCCTTCGATGTCATCGCCGTCACCGGCTCCGTTCCAACCATTGAGCCTCTTGCGACGCTCGAGCAGCTACTCGTCGATGGTGGCCGGCTGTTCATCGTCGTCGGCGAGCCACCGCTGATGGAAGCAATGCGGATCACCCGCATCGGCAAGGATTTCCGCCGCGAGCGCCTGTTCGAGACCTGTATCGCACCGCTCGAGAACGCCCCACTGCCAGAACGCTTCGCGTTCTGAGCCAATCAGTCTCACGAGCGCTCAGCCTATGGACCAAATGACCCCTCAAGCCCTCAAGGACATCCTTGACGGCGATGGCAAGATCGACAATCAACGACCACTCCTGCTCGATGTGCGGGAGCCCTGGGAACAGGCAATCTGCCGCATCGACGGCAGCAAACTCTTGCCCATGCGGCAGGTGCCAGCAACCGTCGCCCAGCTCGAGCAGGAGCGCCCGATTGTGGTCATTTGTCATCACGGCATTCGCTCCCAACAAGTCGCCCGTTTCCTCGATCAACAAGGCTTTAAACGCGTCATCAACCTACGCGGCGGGGTCGCCGCGTGGGCCAGCGACGTCGATTCTGAAATGCCCACCTACTGAGCGGCGCTCAAGGCGCATTGCTCACCCACCCCACGCGAGGAGATCGCCATGAGCATCCATCAGGCCCCCATGCCGTTGTGCCAGGCCGCGTTTGCGCAGCTGTTGATTATCGATGCCCAGGAGCGGCTCGCCGCTGCTATGCCAGATGACGTGCTCGAGCGCACGGTGACCAATATCAACCGCCTGATCAGCTCAGCGAAGATGCTCGAGATCCCGATCATCTCCACCGAGCAATACCCACAGGGTCTTGGCAAGACCATCCCGGCGGTTCGCGACCAGTTGCCGGAGACTGCAGCACCCACCGAGAAGACCTGTTTCTCCTGCTGCACCGCACCCGGCTTCGAGCGTGCGCTCACCGAGCAGCCGAAGCGCAAACAGGTGGTGCTGGTGGGCATGGAGGCACATATCTGCATCATCCAGACCGCCTCCGGCCTGCAACGCTGGGGCTACCAGGTCTTCGTGGCTGCTGATGCAATCTGCTCGCGGCATCCGGAAAAGGCCGACAACGCCCTCGAGCGCATGCGTCACTCCGGCATCCAGGTCAGCAATACCGAGTCCGTCGCCTTCGAATGGATCAACGACTCGCAGCACGAACAATTCCGCGAGGTCTCCAAGCTGTTCAAGGGCGATTGATGACGAACCACGGGTCTCACAAGACGCTGTTCAGCGATCTTGGGCCAACGGCGACTCTGCAGCAGGCCAAACTTCAAACTTTAAACAGGATCTCATCGAGCAGCGCCAGCAGGCGCAGCAGTGCACCCCGATTGCGCTCGACAAAGGCGAACGCCTGCTCTCCAATTCGGGCACGCTCGGCGGCATCGCCGAGCCAGGACTCAAGCAGACGGGCGAGGGCTTCGGCATCTTTGACCTGCACGGCACCCTCTTCAGCGACCAGGCGCCTTGTGATCTCGGCAAAGTTAAAACAGTGCGGGCCAATCGCCACTGGGATCGCCAAGGCCGCCGCCTCCAACAGGTTATGGCCACCGACCGGGACCAGACTGCCGCCGATAAAGGCCGCATCAGCGGCCGCTAAGAACAGCGGCAGCTCGCCCATGCTATCGACCAGGTAGACCGAGCAGTTGGCATCGCACACGCGCCCTTCACTGCGGCGCACCATCGCCAAGCCCTCACGATGCACCGAGGCCGCAACCCGATCAAAGCGCTCGGGATGGCGTGGCACCAAAACCAAGAGTGCATCCGCAAAGCGCTGACGCAGCTGGCGCTGCACCGCGAGCAGCGACTCCTCCTCGCCCTCGTGGGTGCTAGCGGCGACCCAGACCGGCCGATTCACCCCCCAAGCGCGGCGCAAGACCTCGGCCCGATCGCGCAGGCTCGCCGGCAAGCGAACATCGAACTTGATGCTTCCCGTCACCACCACCTGATCCGGCGCGGCGCCCAGCTGGACAAAGCGCTCGGCATCGGGCTGGCTCTGGGCTGCGATGCGCGCAAAGCATTGCAAGGTCTGCGCAGTAAAACCGCCGATCCGGGCATAACCACGCGCTGAGCGCGGCGACATCCGTGCGTTGGCCAGGATCACCGGGATCTCACGTTCAGCGCAGGCCGCGAGCATGTTCGGCCAGATCTCGGTCTCGACCACCAGCACCAGGCGCGGCCGAATACGGCTTAGAAAGCGCCGCATGATCCAGGACAGATCATAGGGCGTAAAGACGTGTTGGACGCGCTCGGCAAACAGCTCCTGCAACCGTCGCGCTCCGGTCGGTGTGGTCGTGGTCAGGATCAGCTCCACGGCTGGCTCGCGGCCGAGGAGTTCACGGATCAGCGGCTGCATGGCCTGCACCTCGCCAACCGAGACTGCGTGAATCCAAACCGCCGCTGGCCGCAATGGCCGACGCCAAATGCCTAGGCGCTCCGGCCAGCGCTCCAGATAGGCCGAATTCCGGTAACCGCGCCAAAACAGACGCAGCAGCACCAGCGGCAACAACAGCGCGAGCAGCAGTGAATAGAGGCGACGTATCATCCTGAAAACCGCAGACGAAGCAGATTGAAGCAGATTAAACGTATACGGAACAGCGCCTTAACGATAACACCAAGGTCACCAAAGAGGTGACGCAGGGATTGGCAGTAGTGGCTTAGTGTCTCTGCGCATATCTGCGTCATCTGCGGTTGAAATGCTCTTTTTGGGATCATCAACACCCGCCTGACGCGCTGGCGCCGACACTGGCGTTAACCGAGGCACCCTCGGAACAGACTGCCTGCTGGCGGCTCCTGCGACGCCACTCCTCCAGCGCCGGCTTTGGTCGCTGCTTGACCAGCTTCCAGGTGAACCCGAGCAGGTTGTCGCCAAACGAGACTGCCTTGCGTGGGAGCACCAGCGGGTGATCCAAGCCAGTGGCGACGCCACGCAGGCAGGTCATCGCGCTGCAGTAGCCCGCCTCGGCGGCGAGGTCGAGCGTCTCTTGGGTGAAGCTGCCAAACGGATAACAGAGATCTTGGACCGGTTGCCCCAGAACATCTTCAAGTGCCGCTCGGCTCTGCTGGAGTTCTTGGGCTTGCTCTGCCGGCGTCAGTTCAGCGAGCTTGCGATGCGAGACGCCATGTGAGCCCACGCTGATGCCCACATCCTTGAGCCCGCGTAACTGGGCAGCGCTCATCAAGGTCGGCTCGGCACGCCCAGGTGAATGTTCTGCCCAACGCATCCGCTGTCCGAGCCAACCGCTGATGGCGTAGACCACCGCCGGAAACCGATGAACCGCAAGGACCGGCAGCGCGTGTTCGATAAAGCCGGCGTAGGCGTCGTCAAAGGTCAAGAGCACGGCACGTGGCGGCAATGGCTGCTGACCCCGCAGCCCGGCGAGGGCCTGGTCAAGCGGGACGACATTGAAGCCGCCGTGCGCCAGCAAGGCCATCTGCCGGGCAAAGCGCCCGGCATCGCAATAGTTCGCGCGATGCGCGCGCATCGCCTTGAAGCGCCCGACCTGGTGATACATCAGGATCGACAGGCGTGGCTGAGGCCGACGATCGCCTGCTTGATCAACGCCATCGCGCGACATTGGCTCCCTTGAGCTGGAGATCAGATCAGCCATCGATCAGGTCTGTGTAGAGTTCAAGGTAACACTGCATGATGGCATCCCGTGAAAACGTCTGCTCGACCCGCTGGGTGCCCCGCTCGACCAGCGCACTTGCGAGCGCTGGCTCCTGCAGCAGCTGCCGGATGCCCTCGGCCAGCGCCGCCGCATCCTCGCAGGGCACGCACCAGGCATCCTCACCGTGATGCGCGATCTCACGCGCACCGCGAAACGCTGTCGTCACGAGAGGACGCTGCCAGGCCCAGGCCTCAAGGATGACATTCCCAAGGGTTTCGATCTCGAGCGAAGGAAAGACCACCAGATCGCAGAGCTGCAGAAAAGGTGCCGGATCGGGTCGCCAGCCGAGCCACAGGATGCGATCGGCGATGCCAAGCTCAGCGGCCTGCTGCTGCAACGCTGTCAGTAAAGGCCCGTCACCGAGCATCAGCAGGCGCCAGCTCCGGCCCCCAAGCTCGGCCGGCAGACGCGACAGCGCATCGAGTAGGTACCGATGTCCCTTGAAGCCGACAAAGCGCCCCGCGCAGAGCAGCAGCTGCTCATCGGGCCTCAGCCCCAACTCAAGGCGCAGCTGCTCGATCTCAGCGACAGGCTTGAGTGACGGCAGATCGACGAAATTGTAGATCTGATAGACC
>CAZEZH010000023.1:30442-32529 GCA_964516305.1 uncultured Halochromatium sp.
CTCCCGGCGCGGATGCCAATCGCCGCGGGCGCGTCCCTATCGGCCAGCGCATCGCAAAAGCGCTGGAACCAGCGCTCCGCGCCGCCCAGTCCCTTGCTGCCGATCAGCTGCAGGCTCGATGGCCAGCGAGCACCCGCCGCGGTGTCGGGCACCGTTCGGGGCTTGGCACTCATCGCAAATCCTCCGCAAACAGCTCGCGATAGACCTTGAGGTTACCCTCAACCATGACGTCGACACCGAACTCGCGCCGGGACCGCTCGGCGCCAGCTCGGCCATACCGCTCACGCAACAGCGGGTTGGAAAGCAGTGTTCGCATCGCTTGTTCCAGTGCAACAGCATCACCAGGCGGAGTCAGAATGCCGGTCACGCCATCCTCAACCGCCTCCGGGATACCACCAGCACGGCTGGCAATGATCGGCACCGCAGCGGCGGCGGCCTGGAGCAGCGAGACACCAAGCCCCTCCATCAGCGCCGGATGCACCAGCAGCGACAGACAGGGCAGCAGCTCGGCGAGATCATCGCGAAAGCCCACCAGATGCACGCGCCCATTCATCCCAGCGACCTTGATCCGCTGTTCGAGCGCCCCCGTTAGCGGTCCCTGGCCGAAGAACAGCACCTGCAACCGC
The DNA here is from genome assembly GCA_964516305.1 of uncultured Halochromatium sp. Classification (GTDB taxonomy): domain Bacteria; phylum Pseudomonadota; class Gammaproteobacteria; order Chromatiales; family Chromatiaceae; genus Lamprobacter. The sequence continues at coordinate 31,069 of CAZEZH010000023.1, forward strand.
GGCTGCTCCGCGAGTACGGCCGGTAACGCCTCTAAAAGCAACGCGTGCCCCTTGCGCTCGATCAGCTGCGCAACCACCCCGAGCAGCAGCGCATCCTCAGGCACGCCGAGCCGCTCACCGATCAATCCCGGACGACAAGGCTGGGCAAAGCGCTCGGCAATCACCGCACTGCGCACCACCCGCAGCTTGGTCGGCGGCAGCCCCTCGGCGAGCAGCACCTGCGCAATCCCCTCAGAGATCGCGATCACCCGATCGTGCAGCCGATACTTGAGCGCGACCAGCCAGCGCGGTTCTGGATTGTCGACCCGGCGTGTGTGCAGCACCGGCACCCGCGCCAGCCGCGCCGCAAGGCCGCCCATCAGATCCGCGCCGATGCGGCTGTGAAGGTGAACAAGGTCCGGCCGCGTCTGGCGGATCACGCGATACAGGCGGCCGATCATCAGCACATCGAGATCGCCGCCCATCGGCATCTCGCGGACCTGAGCGAAGGGTGCGGCGCGGGTCGCGAGCTCGCAGCCGCGGCGGCAGGCCAGATGATTATTAACACCGCGTGCTGCCAGCCCCTCCAGCAGATAGAGCAACTGCAGCGCACCGCCGTACAGGTGCGCCCCACCCTCAACATGCAATACCCTCATGCCTGGTCCGCTGGCAAGTTTGCCAGGTCGAGCAGCTCGGCGAGCGCCGCCATGACCTCATCGACCTGAATCTCGCGCATACAGGTGAAGGCGCCGTCACAGGTCGGCCGCCGTCGACAGGGTGAGCAGGGCAGCGGGTGATAGAGCACACGCGCGGTGGCGCTGCCGGTCTCGGTATAGGGACAGGTCGAGCCAAACAGCAGCAGGGTCGGCCGATCAAAAGCGATACCCATGTGGCTGAGTCCGGTATCGACGCCAACCAGCAAGCGCGCGCGCTGGATTAGTGCCGCCGCAGAGAGCAAGCTGGTCTTGCCAACCAGGCTCAGCAGCGGTCTAGGGTTGTTTGCGCTGGCCGACCCAGCAGGTACAACGCCGGCTCGCCGATCATTGGGCGCTGTCCTGAGGCTGGTTTCAATACCCGATTGAACGGCCGTTTTGTGCCCCGTCTCCACGCCCTTCTCTGCCACCGGATCCGCGCCCTGTGCAACCTTGTTTTCAGCGCTCGTTTCAGCCTCAGCTGGCATGCCGCCTCCAGCCAGGATCGACTGCGCAGCCTCGAGGTCCGCCGGCCCTCCCAACATCAGTGTCGGCAGCCCAAAGCGCGTCTGAATCTGCCTCGCGAGCCTGCTCCAGCGCGCATCAAACCAATGCTTCTGCGCACGCGTCGTGAACGGACAGATGACGGCGTAACCAGCACTCAGACCATGCTCGGCGATCAGCATCTCGGCCTCAGCCTCGGCCGCGCTGCCCGGATAGACCCGCAGTCGAAAGTCATCGATCGGCCAGCCCAGACTGGATGCCAGGTGCCGATATTCGGAGCTGATCC
>CAZEZH010000024.1:0-32206 GCA_964516305.1 uncultured Halochromatium sp.
GCTGCCTGGAGATGGCCCACAGTCTGAATGCAACGATTATTCAGGGGCGCGTCCACCCATATCGACCTCACCGGCAACTGGGTCGGCTATACCGCGATCCTGATCTTCGTCATCGCCTACGCGCTGGTGATGGCCGAGGAATTCACGCATCTGCGCAAGTCGAAACCGGTGGTGTTGGCGGCCGGCTTGATCTGGGTGCTGATTGCGTACTTCTACACCGGTCATAGCGGTGACTCGCACATCGTGGCAGACGCGGAACACCACAACATCATGGAGTTTGCCGAGCTGTTTTTGTTCCTGCTCGCGGCGATGACCTACATCAACGCGATGGAGGAGCGGCTGGTCTTCGATGCGCTGCGCGCCTGGCTGATCCGCGGCGGCTACAGCTACCGCAAGCTGTTCTGGATGACCGGTTTTCTGGCCTTCTTCATCTCGCCGGTTGCCGACAATCTCACCACCGCCTTGTTGATGTGCGCGGTGGTCATGGCCGTTGGTGCCGACAAACCCAAATTCGTCGCCCTAGGCTGCATCAACATCGTCATCGCCGCCAATGCGGGTGGGGCGTTCAGCCCGTTCGGCGATATCACCACGCTGATGGTCTGGCAGAAGGGTATCTTGCCGTTCCAGACCTTCTTCTTGCTTTTCATCCCCGCGCTGGTCAACTATCTGGTGCCAGCGTACTTCATGCATAAGGCGATCCCGGACGAGACCCCGCCCGCGAGTGACGAGGTGGTCCAGACCAAGCGCGGCGCCAAGCGCATCGTCTTGCTGTTCTTGCTCACCATCGCCACCGCCGTGAGTGTGCACAACTTCTTCCACCTGCCGCCGGTGCTGGGCATGATGACCGGCCTCGCCTATCTGAAGTTCTTTAGCTACTACCTCTACATGAGCGGTGAGATGTCCACCGTCAAGGCGGGCACGCTCGAAGACACCATGCCGTTTGATATCTTCAACAAGATTGCCCGGGCGGAATGGGACACGCTGCTGTTCTTCTATGGTGTGATTCTCTGCGTTGGCGGCCTTGGCTTCATCGGCTACCTCGAACTGGTGTCGGCGTTCGCCTACATCGATGTCGGCCCTACCTTTGCGAACAGCATGGTGGGTATCCTATCGGCCATCGTCGATAACATTCCGGTGATGTTCGCGGTGCTGACGATGAACCCGGAGATGTCTCAGGGGCACTGGCTGCTGGTCACGCTGACGGCGGGCGTCGGCGGTAGCCTGTTGTCGATCGGCTCGGCCGCCGGTGTGGCGCTGATGGGACAAGCCAAAGGGATCTACACCTTCTTCGAGCATATGCGCTGGACCAAATACATCGCCCTCGGTTATGTGGCCAGCATCATCGTCCATTTCATCGTCAACTTTTGGACCTTCTCGATACCCATCAACGGTTGAGCGACAGGAAGAAAGAGGAGTAGGGTCCCGCAAGCCAACGAGCCTCGGCTCGTTGGCTTGATTACAAGGGCTAGAGGGCTTAACAAAAACCACTGAGCGCCGAGCACCGCCATGGCGTTGCGGTGCTGCCGCTAGTAGGCGGCCCTGCTGGAGTTCGATGAGGACGCGTCGGGCGCAGAGTTAGCTCGGGGTCGGCTCTGACCAGATGGTGAGTTCGCGCAAGACACTGGTCGCATAGCACCCGGCTGGCAGTGTGAAGCAGAAGAGGGCCTCAGTTGGCGACACGCGCTCGAGTTCGAGTTCCTCGATGTCAAGGCGCAGCGCGCGCCGCTCCTGCTTGAGGCCGGCCGCAGCCAATCCTGCGACCCAGTCGGGATAATGCGCGGCCACCTGCTCCTCCAGCGCACGCACCAAGCCATCGGTCAGCGGCTCACCATCGCCAAATAACGGGCCGGTGGGGGTTAGATCGCCAGAGTCCAGACGCTCCGAGATGCTCTCGTCGACGCTGTCGACCAGGAAATGTGAGTGACTGCCACGCAGTTGCAAGCGGTCGCCGACCAAGGCACTTGCCCAGTCCGCCTGCTCGACACGGCGCGCAAGGACCTCGTTGAACAGCTGCGAGCGCGCCGCCGAGAGCCAGAGCCCACGCTGATGCCGACTCGCCCTTGGCGCCACACCCGCAAACAGGGCCTGCGCCCTGAGCAGATTGGCCTCGTTGCGCCCGAACCGTTGCGGGCCAAAATAGTTGGGCACACCCTTTGACGCTATCCTCGCGAGCTGTTCCGCCGCCGCATCGAGATCGCCATTGATCTCGCGTAGCCGGATACGGAACTGGTTCCCGGCCAAGGAGCCGCGCTTGAGCTTGCGCCGATGCCGATGCAGCTCCAGGATCTCGATGCCGTCTTCGGCGAGCAGCCGCCAGCGCGGGTCTGGCTGGTTGCCGAGATGGACCGAGAACCATTGTGTGGTCACGGCGTGCCGATCCTTGAGGCCGGCGTAGCCAACCATCTTGACCGACACACCGGCGAAAGAGGCGATTCGTCGTGCGACCCATTCGGTATTCGCCGAGGTCTTGCGAATCCGCAGCAGCGCGTGCTCACCGTCGCCATCGGGGCCAAACGCCAAGATCTCGTCAACAACGAAATCGCTTGGCTGCATGCGCAATTGGGCACTGAGCCCAGGCCCGCCGAATGCGTGGGGCAACTCGGAGAACGAGCGCCATGGCTTGGTTGACTCGATGGCTGGACCCTGCGCTGTACTCACAGCGCTGCCGAGGCCTCGGAGTCGTCGAGCAAGACCACGGCGAAGGCGGCGATGCCTTCGCCCCGGCCGGTAAAGCCCATGCGTTCACTGGTGGTGGCCTTGATGTTCAGGCGCGCTGCAGGCAAACCGAGTTCCCCAGCAATACAGTCGCGCATTGGGGCGATATAGGGGGCGAGCTTGGGCGCCTGCGCAACCACGGTCAGATCCGCGTTCTGGACCCGGAGGTCGCGTTCCGCGAGTGTCTGCATCACGCGCCGCAGCAGCACACGGCTGTCGATGTCTTTGAACGCGGCGTCGGAATCCGGGAAGTGATGGCCAATATCGCCGAGTCCAGCCGCCCCGAGAAGCGCATCGCAGAGCGCATGCAGCACAACATCGCCATCCGAATGTGCCTCGAGTCCGAGGTCATGCGGAACCTCGACGCCGCCCAAGATCAGCCGGCGGTCCGGGGCAAAGCGATGGACATCGATGCCCTGCCCGATCAGCATTGGCGCCACCTCGTTCCGCGTCTCGGCGCGTCAACGCCGAATCGCTGCTGCCACTGACTATCTGTTTGCCTCATTCTGGCTCCTGCAGGCGTTGTTGCTCAAGGAAGAATTCGGCCAGGGGAAGATCCTCAGGCCGAGTGATCTTGATGTTGTCGACACGGCCCTCGACCAACAGCGGACGCAACCCAAGCTGTTCCATCGCACTGGCATCATCAGTGATGGCAATGCCTTGCGCTTGACAATAGGCCAACGCCTCACGCAGCTGCCCGAGCCGAAAGGCTTGCGGCGTATAGGCCCGCCAAAGCTGCTGGCGCGGCAGTGTGCGCTCAACCCGTCCGCCGATGGCCTCTTCCGCAGCCTTCACCGTGTCGTGCAGCGGCACCGCAAGCAGCGCACCGACCGGCTCGTCAATCAAGGCCGCGAGGAGTCGATCCAGATCCGGAGCGACCAAGCAGGGCCTGGCTGCATCATGCACCAAGACCCAATCCTCGGCAGCCGCTTGGTCCGCCAAGGCCGTTAGCGCATTGGCAACCGAATCAGAGCGCTCGGCACCACCCGGGACGCGTTCGACCAGCGGATGATCGGCATAGGTCGTCTCGGGCCACCATTCGTCCTCGGGACTCAAGGCCAGAACACAGCCAGCAATCAGCGGATGCTCGACGAAGACGCCGATGCTGTGCTCGATGACCCGACGCCCCCGCAACGGCAGGTATTGCTTCGGCACCGGACCGCCGAAGCGTCGGCCAGCGCCCGCCGCAGGCAGCACGACCCAATGCTTGGGCGCCGCCTTCATGGCGACTCGTCCTCGACTGGCTTCTCAACCACCTGCAAGAAGACCTCGCCGGACTGGATCATACCGAGTTCGCTGCGAGCACGTTCCTCGATCGCGTCCAGCCCTGTCTTCAGATCCTCAACCTCAGCGGCGAGTGCATTGTTGCGGGCCTGCAGGCGACCCAGCTCTTCTTCAGTCTCGGCGATGCGCCCGCGCAGATCATGCAGCTCGGCCAGGCTGCCATCACCAACCCAAAGGCGGTATTGAAGAAGCCCGAGTAGAGCCACCAGTGCCCAAACTAGCCAGCGCATCGCGTCAAATCCTCCGCTTCGATAGGCTCAGCGGGCGCCGCAACTGCATGGTCGCAGCACCCGCACCAAGGCCAAGCGATGCCGGCCAGACGCTGATCCGACGACGACAGCACGCTTACAGCGGTTGCTTGAAGGCGTCGCGGCCGGCAAAGACCGCCGCATCACCGAGCTGATCCTCGATCCGCATCAGCTGGTTGTACTTGGCCACCCGGTCGGTGCGCGAGAGCGAGCCGGTCTTGATCTGCCCAGTGGCTGCAGCGACCACAAGATCGGCAATCGTGGTGTCCTCAGTCTCACCGGAGCGATGCGAGACGACCGCTGTGTAATCCGCCTGCTGCGCCATCTGAATCGCCTCTAGGGTCTCGGTGAGCGAGCCGATCTGGTTGACCTTGATCAGGATCGAGTTTGCGATGCCCTTGTCGATGCCCTCCTGCAAGATCTTGGTGTTGGTCACGAAGAGATCGTCGCCCACCAGCTGCACCTTGCCACCGAGCCGTTCGGTGTGGTCCTTCCAACCGTCCCAATCGCCCTCAGCGAGGCCGTCCTCGATGCTGATGATGGGATACTGACCGACCCAGTCGAGCAGGAGATCGGTCATGCCGGCGGCGTCCAGCTTGCGGCCCTCGCCCTTTAGGTTGTAGACGCCGTCTTCGTAGAACTCGGAGGCCGCGACATCCATGCCGAGATAGATGTCTTGGCCAGCCTTGTAGCCGGCCTTCTCAATCGCCTCGAGAATCACCCCGATCGCTGCCTCGTTTGAGGGCAGGTCCGGTGCGAAACCACCCTCGTCACCCACCGCGGTTGCCAGCCCGCGCCCATTCAACACCGCCTTCAGCGCGTGAAAGACCTCCGCACCCCATCGCACCGCCTCGCGCAGGCTCGGCGCGCCGACCGGTAAGATCATGAACTCTTGGAAGTCGACGCTGTTATCGGCGTGCTCGCCACCGTTGATGATATTCATCATCGGCACTGGCAGACGGTAGTCGCCGGTGCCCAGGGACTGATAGAGCGGCACCGCCTTCTCTTGTGCTGCGGCATGGGCCGCGGCCATCGACACGCCAAGGATGGCATTGGCCCCGAGTCGCGCCTTGTTCTCGGTCCCATCCAGTTCGATCATGCGCCGATCGAGTCCCTCCTGGTCGGTGACCTCAATGCCTGCAACGGCATCGCGCAGCTCGCCATTGACGTTGGCGCAGGCGGTGAGCACACCCTTTCCCAAATAGCGCGACTTGTCGCCATCGCGCAGCTCAAGGGCCTCGCGCGAGCCAGTCGAGGCGCCAGATGGCACCGCAGCGCGACCGAGCGCACCCTCGGCGGTAATGACGTCCACCTCAACAGTGGGATTGCCTCGCGAATCAAGGATCTCACGGGCACGAATATCGACGATTTCAGACATGGCTCAAACCTCTTTCAAAGCACAAAAATGACATGGATTAGGGATCAGGGTGACACTCGAGCCGCGATTGGTCGCCGCGTTAGCGAAACGCATCGCGGGCAGATTACCGGCAGATCGCTATCCGATCACTGCCGAATCACATTCAGGTGACCGCTACATCGGCGGTCAGCATCGGTGTCGCGACGTCCTCAGTGGTGTGCTAGAGCCTCTGCTCTGGAAATCCCCGCCGCTTGACCAGCTGATCAAGCTCCATGAGGGTCTCCAAGAGATCGGCCATCAGATCAAGGGGCCAGGCGTTGGGTCCGTCACTCTTCGCCTGGTCCGGATTCGGATGTGTCTCCATGAACACTCCGGCAACGCCGGCCGCAACGGCGGCGCGCGCCAAGACCGGCACGAACTCGCGCTGGCCACCGGAGCTGTGACCTTGGCCGCCCGGGAGCTGCACCGAGTGTGTGGCGTCGAAGACCACCGGACAGCCGGTCTCGCGCATCACCGCCAGCGAGCGCATGTCCGAGACCAGGTTGTTATAGCCGAAGCTGACCCCGCGCTCACAGACCATCAGCTGCTGATTCCCGGTCGTGCGGGCCTTCTCGATCACACGAGCCATGTCCCAGGGCGCCAGGAACTGGCCCTTCTTGATGTTCACCGGTCGCCCTTGCGAGGCGACCGCGAGGATGAAATTGGTCTGGCGGCACAGGAAAGCCGGCGTCTGCAGCACATCGACCACCGCCGCGACCTCGGCCAGCGGCGTATCCTCGTGGACATCGGTGAGCACGGGCACTTGGATCTGCTCGCGGACAGCCTCGAGGATCTTCAGTCCCGCCTCGACGCCAAGTCCGCGGAAGCCATCGATCGATGAGCGATTGGCCTTATCAAACGAGGATTTATAGATGAACGGGATGCCCAATCGCTCGCTGATCTCCTTGAGCTGCCCCGCTGTCTCCTGCGCCAGCGCTTCGCTCTCGATCACGCAGGGGCCGGCGATCAGGAACAGCGGGTGCTCGATGCCGACCTCAAAGCCACAGAGCTGCATCAGACCAGCTCCTTTTTACCTGCTGCGCGGCGCGAAGAGTGCGCATCTTCGGGCGAAACGGTGGCACCCTTAGCCGCGCCGTTGTCACTACTCGCTGCATCAGGGCCAGATTTTGCGCCAACGGGGACCGACTTTTGGGTCTTGCCCTTGCGTTTCTGATAGGCCAAGGCCGCCTCGATAAAGCCTCCGAACAGGGCATGCCCATCACGCGGCGTCGAGGTGAACTCAGGATGGAATTGGCAACCGACGAACCAGGGATGATCGGGGATCTCGACGATCTCGACCAGCCTCGAATCCAGCGACCAGCCGGAAAACCGCATCCCCGCATCCTTCATCGCATCACAGTAACGGTTATTGAACTCATAGCGGTGGCGATGCCGCTCGCGGACCTGGGGCTTGCCGTAGGTTGCGCGTGCAAGGCTCCCGGGCTCGAGCCGGCAATGTTGGCCGCCGAGGCGCATGGTGCCGCCCTTATCGGATTCGGCGCTGCGCGTCTCGCGCTTGCCCTGCTCGGTCTGCCACTCGGTGATCAACGCGATCACCGGATGCGGGGTGTCTTGGTGGAACTCGGTGCTGTGGGCCGCCTCAAGCTTGGCAACATTGCGCGCGTACTCGATCACAGCGACCTGCATGCCCAGACAGATCCCAAGATACGGGATACGCTGCTTGCGGGCGTAGCTCACCGCCGCGATCTTGCCCTCGATACCGCGCTCGCCAAATCCGCCCGGCACCAGCACCGCATCGAGTCCGTCGAGACAACCTGGGCCTTTCGACTCGATCTCCTCGGCATCAAGGTAGCGGATATCGATCCGGGTGCTGGTCTGCACGCCGGCATGGATCAAGGCCTCCGACAGTGACTTATAGGCCTCGGTCAGCCCCATGTACTTGCCGACCATGCCGATGGTGACCCTGTCGCGTGGATGCTCGAGCCCTTCGAGCACGCGTTGCCACTCGGACAGATCGGCCTCAGGGACCTCGAGCCGGAACTGACGGACCACCAACGCGTCGAGCTCCTGCGCGTGCAACAGCATCGGGATGCGGTAGATGTGGTCGGCATCGACCGCCGAGATCACCGCCCGCTCAGGGACGTTGGTGAAGAGCGCAATCTTGCGCCGTTCCTCATTCGGAAGGTCGTGCTCGGCCCGGCAGAGCAAGATATCGGGCTGGATACCGATCGAGCGTAGCTCCTTGACCGAATGCTGGGTGGGCTTGGTCTTGATCTCACCAGCAGCTGGGATGTACGGCACCAAGGTGAGATGCATGAAGAGCGCGTTCTCAACGCCGACCTCGACGCGCATCTGACGGATCGCTTCGAGAAAGGGCAACGACTCGATGTCGCCGACGGTGCCGCCGATCTCAACGATGGCCACGTCGGCATCGCCGGCACCCAGCCGAATCGCGTCCTTGATCTCGTCGGTGATGTGCGGGATCACCTGGACGGTGCGGCCGAGGTAGTCGCCGCGACGCTCCTTGCGGATCACGCTCTCGTAGATCTGACCGGTGGTGAAGTTGTTGTTGCGCCCCATCCGTGTGCGCAGGAAACGCTCGTAGTGGCCGAGATCGAGATCGGTCTCGGCACCGTCATCGGTGACATAGACCTCGCCATGCTGAAACGGGCTCATGGTGCCCGGATCGACATTGATATAGGGGTCGAGTTTGATCATCGTGACCTTGAGACCGCGCGCTTCGAGCAGCGCAGCCAAGGACGCGGACGCAATACCTTTGCCGAGCGACGAAACAACGCCGCCGGTAACGAAAATAAGCTTGGGCATGACCTGTACAGGCAGACAACTTGAGTCCAGATAGGATACGCCTTCCACGTTAGCAAATCGGCCCCGACCTCACAATTCTCGGCGAAAAAGCCGCGATGCCATGGCCTCGCTCATAGACTTCACAAGCAACCGCTGGTGCACGTATACTCCTCCAGGTTCGTTATCTGCGGACCCCCTTCGCAGCGCAACGCGATGACAACCATCAACGATCGTGCGAGCTGCGGCGGATCGATTACCACCCTTTTGGAGCATTAGATGAACAAGTTTACGAAGGTCATGGGCATTGCTGCTATCGCCACCAGCGCCGCTTTCTCCATGAGTGCTGTCCATGCGTGGGGCGGGCCTGGCTACGGGGGTCCAGGCTACGGGGGTCCAGGCTACGGAAGCGGCAACGGCTGGGGCGACGGCATGGGCGACATGTTCAGCGACATGTTCGGTGACGGCTACGGCGACTTCAACATGAGCGGAAGCGGCGGCGGACGAGGCTATGGCCGCGGACGCGGTCAAGGTTACGGTCGCGGTTACGGCGATGGCTACGGCTACGGTCGTCCTGGCGGCTACGGCTACCCAGGCTACGGCGCAGCACCCTACGGCTATGGCGCACCTCCGGCGCCCCCCGCATACGGCGCTCCTTACGGCGGCATGCCCTATGGCGCCCCGATGGCCCCGTCTGCACCCGCTTCTCAAGAAAACTAAGTAGCAAGCACTGCTGCTCTTGAAGCCGCGCCTTGGCGCGGCTTTTTGTATTGAATTGAGGCGATTAGAACATCGAGACCACACCCTCGGTGCGACCGAAACCGGCTACCCCCTGCAGTACCGCCCTAGCTGTCCTCAAACGACGCTGGGCCAATAACATTGCGCATCACGCGTGTATGCAAATCAGATTGACGCTTGATGCGTGTCAACTTGAGTTGCAGAATACGGTGAAACCATCCACTGGAATCTTGCTTTGACTCAGCGAAAAGTAATCTCGTTCGACAACATCCGAGTCGCCTGCAAGAACTGCTCATTGTCGCAGCTCTGTCTGCCTATGGGCCTCGCGCCGGAAGATGTCGAACGTCTCGACTCGATCATCAAGCGGTCCCGCCCCTTGCATCGCGGTGATCATCTATTCCGGGGTGGCGAACGCTTCCGCTCACTCTACGTGGTCAAGACCGGGTCGGTGAAGACCTATGCACCCAGTGAGGAAGGCGGTGAGCAGGTGCTCGGCTTCCACCTTCCCGGCGAGATCATCGGCCTCGACGCGATCGATAAATCCTGTCACGCCTGCTCGGCCAAGGTGCTCGAGACTTCCGCGATCTGCGAAGTCCCCTTCCAGCGCTTTGAAGAACTCGCGGCCTCTATCCCTTCACTCCAGCATCAAATGTACCGGCTGCTGAGCAAGGAGATCGGCCAAGATGCTGACATGCTCCTGCTGCTCGGCAAGAAAAACGCAGAAGAGCGCCTAGCGGCCTTCCTGATCAGCATGTCGGCTCGGCTCAGCAAGCGTGGTCTGTCTCCAACCGATTTCTACCTGAGCATGTCGAGACACGAGATCGGCAGTTATCTTGGGCTCGCCGTCGAGACCGTCAGCCGGCTCTTTACTCGTTTCCAAGAAGACGGGCTGCTGCGGGTTGACCGCAAGCATGTCGAGGTACTGAATCTATCCGCCCTCGAAATGATGGGGGGTTCTGCCCCCTCGAGCACGCACAAGCAACGCTCGAACTGATAATCGCGACGGATCAGAACGCCTGACCCAGACAGCGGCTTGAGTCCGCGACCCAGCGTCAGAATCGGCTGCGGCTTATCGATAATTGGCTCGCTCAGGCTCCCGTCGCGCAGGGCCCATCTACAACCGAGAGCCAGATACAGCGGCCGTCGCTCGCGTCATTGATGGCCTCTAAGCGGCCTTGATGTGCTGCAAGCTCGGGCTCGCTCGCCCGCACCACGCGGAGCGCTGGCCTGTCCTTCCACACCCGCCTGGGCAAGGCACCCGCCTCAGCGCGCTCCCCAGATTGCTGGGCGCTCGGTTCCTGACCGAGTGCGAGCGCGACCTGGCCCCCAGTCATCGCCAGATAGACGTCGGCCAGGATCTCCGCGTCGAGCAGCGCTCCATGAAGATCCCGGTGCGCGTTGTCGACTTCATAGCGTCGGCAGAGCGCATCGAGACTATTGCGCTGCCCGGCATGTCGCCGCCGCGCCAGCGCCAAGGTATCAACGACGGTACAGAGCTCTTCGATGCGCGGGGCATCTGGGCGCCACTGACTCAGCTCATGGTTTAAGAATCCAACGTCGAAAGCGGCGTTATGGATGATCAGTTCCGCACCGCGAAGATACGCGATCAACTCCTCAGCGATATCGGCGAAACGAGGCTTATCGACGAGGAAGGCATTCGAGATCCCATGCACCGCAACCGCACCGGCATCGATCTCGCGATCCGGCTGCAGATACTGGTGAAAGTTGGCCTTGGTCAGGCGACGCTCGATGACCTCAACGCAGCCGATCTCGATGATTCGATGACCTTCGCTCGGCTCAAGGCCAGTTGTTTCCGTATCGACGACAAGTTGTCGCATCACTGAATACCTGCTTAAGTGGGGTCTAGGCCCGCTTCGGGATACCCCGATTGGCGAGTTGGTCGGCCCGCTCGTTCTCAGTATGGCCGCTGTGGCCGCGCACCCAACGCCAGCGCGCCTGATGGTTGGCAAGTGCCTGGTCGAGCCGTTGCCAGAGATCCTGGTTCTTCACCGGGTCTCCTTGCTTGGTCTTCCAGCCGTTGCGCTTCCAACGCGGCATCCAACGCTCGACCCCGTCCTGCACGTAGCGCGAATCGACGGTCAGGATCACACGGCTCTGACGCTTGAGCGCCTCGAGCGCCTGGATGACGGCCATCAGCTCCATGCGGTTATTCGTGGTATGCGCCTCGCCGCCAAAGAGTTCCTTCTCATGCTGACCGTAGCGCATCAGCACGCCCCAACCGCCTGGCCCTGGATTGCCCTTACAAGCGCCATCGGTAAATACCTCGACCGCTGGCGCGATGCGCTGCCCCACTTGCACCTTCTCAGCGGTTGAATCATTGGCGAACATGATTGCCCTCGCGAGCGGTTGGCTTCACGGCACCGCCCGGCAGGAACGCCGGGCGCCGGCTCCAGTGCGGTCGAAGCGGGGTGGCAAGTCTCACCCGCTTCACCGCGCGCACCACATAGACGCCGCCGAACACTGGCCACCAGCGCGAGCCGGCCTCTTCGAGCCAATCGAGCCGGTCACTGTAGGCGGAGCGCAAGGGCGGTCGAAACAGCAGCCATTCGCGCAACTCGAGCTGAAAGCCAAGCAGATCAAGCCAGTCAATGAGACGCGATGAGGTTAATTGATTACCGCACCAGGGCGGTCTTCGATGACGCAAGGCACCACGCATCACCCCCCAAGTGCTCCAAGGATTGAAACCGATGATCAGCAGGCGTCCCTCCGGGATTAAGACCCGCTCGGCCTCCCGCAGCACGTGCTGCGGTTGCAACGCGAAGTCGAGCGTGTGGGGTAGTAGCAGCGCATCGATGCTGGCCGGCGCCAGCGGCAGCTCAGCCGGTTTGGCACGCAGCGGATAGCCGTCCAAGTGCGGGCATTCGCGTTCGCTGAGGACGACATGAGAGCGAATGCGGCTATGCTCGAACGCAGCGCTGAAGTCACCGACACAACCAAGCTGCACCAAGAAGTGGCCAAACGAATTCTCGATCATCCGTTCGATACACTCGCGCTCGGCACGCGCAACCTGTTGGCCAACCGCTGAATGGAGCCAGTCCGCGAACCCCTCGAGAGCCGGCTCAGCGCTACCCTCCTCGAGACAGGACTTCATCGGACTGACCGCCATTGACAGGGCACACCGCTGGTAAGGCCGCGGGGTTTTACGTATATTCGACGCCTGAAGCGCGATAAAACAAGACTAAAGTGCATCTTTCTAAAATCCAGCCGCTACCCAAACTCTTATGCAAAGTGCTGCCCGCATCGTTCTGTTCGCAGGCGCCGCAATCGGCCTCCTTATCCATCTCAGCGGCTGCGCTAGCCAAAGACCACGCAGCGACGACCTCGCAAGTGGTCAGACCTTTTCGGTCTCAGCGCGAGAGTACGGCTATGTCCGACCCGCAATCGACGTTCGTGTCATTGGCCGAGATGATGGCAGGAGCAAGAGCCGGCATCGTTATGCGAGCGTCGGCGACGATCTCTGGGATCGCGTCCGCTACGGGGAAAGCCTCGGCGTTACCCATCACGAGCGCGTCGAGCACGCGCTGCGTGCGCTCAAGCGTGATCGTGATTATCTCACGGATCTGAGCAAACGCGCGCAGCCCTATCTGCACCTGATCATCGAGGAATTGGAACGCAGCGCTCTGCCCGTCGAGCTAGCCCTACTGCCAGAGGTCGAAAGCCGCTACAACCCGCGCGCCGTCTCGCCCAAAAGCGCGACAGGCATGTGGCAGTTCATGCCCTACACCGGGGTCGAGATGGGGCTGAAGCAGAATAGCTGGTACGACGGACGCAACGATATTCTGGCGTCGACACGCGGCGCCATCGCCTATCTGCGGCAATTGCATCGCGAACTCGACGGCGATTGGGCGCTGGCACTGGCGGCCTATAACGCTGGTCCAGGACGCGTGCGTTCTGCGCAACGGGCCAATGAATCGGCCGGCAAACCCATCGACTTCTGGTCGCTCGACCTGCCGAGCGAGACCGAGGCCTATGTACCCAAGCTGCTCGCGATCGCCAAACTGGTCCGCGAGCACGACGCGCTCGGGCTGCAGATGCCGGAGATCGCCAATCGTCCTCGCGTCGAGGTGGTTGAATCGCGGCGGCAGATCGATCTCGCCCAGGCCGCGCAGGCCTGTGGCGTCACGATCACCCAGCTAAAGAGCCTAAATCCGGGGCTGAAACGCGGCAAGACCCTACCCACCGGACCGCATCGCGTGCTCGTGCCCGCCGGCACTGGTGACAGGCTGCGAACCGCATTGGCGCAGGCCGGTGAACTCAAAGCGCCGAGCTTGGCAGACACGGCCGAGCGCCCTTCGTCGGGGTTTGGCCAGGCGCTCTGATCCCTGCGCTCCGAACCCTGCTATGGAATGCCAAGCAGCTTGTGCAGCTGCAGACTCAGACGCCACTGCGGATGGCGCCTGCAATAGGCGACCGCGCGCTGTGTATACAGTCCCCGTTCTGGGCCGTCCATCGGTTGCAGAAAGAAATGCTCAAAATCCAAGTCGGCAAAACGCTCAGGCAACGCGTCCGGCTGCGGAAACACCAACTTCAGCTCATCGCCAGAGCACAATGCTAGCGGCGCGCCCGCCTTTGGACTAACGCAAAGCCAGTCGATGCCGGCTGGAGCCGGCTTGGTGCCATTGGTTTCGACAGCGATCTCGAAGTCGCGCTCGTGGAGGGCACCGACCAAGGCCGCATCAAGCTGCAGCAGTGGCTCCCCGCCGGTGCAGACGACGTATCGCCGCTCGGCCTCGCAGCTCGTTTCCGTTTGGCTCATCCACTGCTGCAGGATATGGTCAGCAAGGGCCTCAGGGCTGGTGAAGCGCCCACCACCAGGACCGTCCGTACCGCGAAAATCGGTGTCGCAAAATGTGCAGATCGCGCTGGTGCGATCTGCCTCCAGACCAGACCAGAGGTTACAACCGGCAAAGCGGCAAAACACCGCCGCGCGGCCGCTGCGTGCGCCCTCGCCTTGCAAGGTATGAAAGACCTCTTTCACCTGATACATCGGGGGCATCTCTCTTCTCGCCTGACCGAGGCCGCTGCGCCTAGCGATCACAACGGAAGGACCGAGACCTCGTGCTGTGGAACCGATGCACCCCAGCACAGCAGCACGCCGCAGCCAGGCCGTTCGGCCAGCTCTAGCCGATCGGCTTGCGGCAGGATCTCCGCGATGACCGCGCGTATCCAGCGTGCAAGCCCTGCTGCGCTGGGGTCTGCGAGCTGCGGCAGTCCATTGAGCTCATGATGATCCAGCTGCGCGTAGACGGGCTTGAACAGTGCCTTGACATCCCCGTAATCCAGGGTCCATCCGAGGACCTTATCGAGGGGTGCGGTCAAATGCAGGCGCAGCAGATAACTGTGCCCATGGAGACGACGCCGAGGGTCAGACCCTGGCGCGTTGTCCAGGCGCAGCGCGCCCTCGAATCGGAATTCTTTCCAGATGCGGTAAACCTGACCATCATAATGACAACCCGCGGTCGAGGTCTCATAGACACTGACCAGCGACAGCTCGGGCAGCGACGGCTTGACTCGCTGCCAGATCCAAGCCGCAAGCAGCTCGCTGGTTGGATTCTCTAACCCTGGAAGATCATTGAGGCAGCCGTGGTCGAGTTCGGCATGGAGCGGCAACCAGAGCGCGTTCAACTGGTCGTAGTTGATAGCCATACCCGTCCTAGCATCGGCCTGACCGTCTGTCTGCAGGCTCAGGGTCTGCTCCGCGTGCAGGATGACCTCGAAGCCATGTCCATGCATGCGCCCACATTGATGATCAAGCGGCACATTCACGAGGCGATGGGCGGCCTCGAACCGGAACCGACGCCAAAGATGGGCATAGCCTGCCTTAGCACTTATCCCCACCCCAGCGACGGCACCGGCAACGGGCTCCATGATGCGTAACTCCACGCCCTGCTCGCTGGTGCTCTGAATGCCAACTTGGGCGATACCGGGCAGACCATGCTCAAGCTCCAGCTGTCGGTGCAACCAGGCGGCCAAGTGTTCGTCGGTTGGCACCGCAAGCAGCTCGTTGAGATCGCGATAGTCGAGCGCGTCAACCAGGTCGCTCAGGGCCGCGCCGAGGGCCTCGGTTTCGGCCCCGTCGAAGCCGCCCCAGCCGGGCGGCAGCTCGGCCAGCAGCCGGGCCTTGAAGCCATGGCCATGCAGACGCCGACCGCGATGCCCAGGCGGCAGCTCGGCCAGCCGGCGAGCCGCCTCAAACCCCGCCGCCGCCTTGTAAAACAGTCGCTCAGCCATCATCCCTGCTCGGTAAAGCGCTGCAGCATTGGGTCCTTAAGCCCGGCCTCGGCAAAACCTCTGGCGCGCAGCTGGCAGGAGTCGCAGTGGCCACAAGGCCGGCCCGAGGCTCCGGGGTCGTAACAGCTGCTGGTGAGCCCATAGTCGACCCCCAGTGCGGTGCCCTTGCGAATGATCTCTGCCTTGGTCATGGTCATCAAAGGTGCGTTGATCCGTAGCTGTTGACGTCCCTCGACCCCTGCCACAGTCGCCAAGTTAGCCATGCGCTCAAAGGCGGCGATGAATTCGGGACGGCAATCGGGATAGCCGGAGTAGTCGAGAGCATTGACACCGATAAAGATGTCGCTCGCCCCCAGGACCTCGGCCCAGGCCAATGCGAAGGATAAGAAGAGCGTATTGCGCGCTGGCACATAGGTGACCGGAATGCCGTTGCCAGCCATCGCCTCGGTATCCCGATCCTTTGGTACCGGAATATCAGCCGTCAGCGCCGAGCCACCAAGACGCCGCAGATCGATCTCCGTGATCAGATGCTGTTTCGCACCAAGGGCAGTGGCCACCGATGCGGCCGCATCCAATTCGACCAGATGACGCTGTCCATAGCGAAACGACAGCGCGTAAGCATCGAAGCCCGCGTCACGGCAGACCGCAAGCGCGGTCGCCGAGTCTAACCCGCCGCTCAACAGCACCACGGCGTTCGCCATCGTCATTCCTCCAGTCTGTCTTCGCCTAGACGGCGAGTTTACGTTGGGCAGCGTGCCGGCGCCTTGATCTTAGGCGATTACCGGAAACTCTCGAAGCCAGTGCTGCACGAGAAGACCAGGCAGACAGGTCCAGATCTGGCAACAATCACCTGACGACCAGTATCCCCCGATCGCGTTGCGTACCAGCGATATCGCCCAGAATGAGCGATACTAACGCCTATGCTGCAACCTCATCCTAAGACCTCGTGCCGATGCAGACGCTGACGAAACTGCTGGCCAATGCCCCGACTCGCCGACTGGCCGCCTGGCGAGGCTAGTGCGAGCGCCTGCGATTCGGCTACTGCTCGGCTTGTTCCTGCTGAGCATTGCCCTACCAGGCGCTGCGCAAGACCTGGCCCTTCAACCGGTGCGGATTGCCGCATCGACCAACCTCGCTGACTTGCCCACCCTGGTGGCTGAGGACAGGGGTCTGTTCGCGCGACGCGGCCTGGACGCCAAGATCAGCTTTGACGACTCAGGCGCGCGCAATCTCGAGCAACTGCGGAAAGGCGATGTCGATTTTGCGTTGATGACCCTGACCCCACTGGTCATTGACCACCTCTCCGACAACAGCCTTGGTCGTCCTGAAGACCCAGTCATCCTAGCCGGCCTGGTCCACTCCACCGACATGGATCGCGTTGTCTTCCTTCGAGATCGCGCGATCAGCGAACCGAGCGACCTGGGCGGACGGAAAGTTGCGCTCCCGCTAGGGGCCGGGGCCAACGCCGAGTTCCTCTGGTGGCTCTTCAGTACCCTTCACGACTTGCGCCCGGACAGCAGGGTATTACATCAGTATTCGGCCGAGGAGATCTCAGGCCTTCTCGCCGCTGGCACCATCGATGCGGCCGTGATCCGGGAGCCCTGGATCGCGAGGCTGCGAACGCGGTTTGGTGATGACCTTGGCCAGTTTCCAATCAGCAAACTCCATGCAACGAAGTGGGTGCTGGTCACCTCGCGACGCACCGCAGACGAGCACCGTGAGGGCTGCGCTGCCATGCTCGCCACCTATCGAGACGCCATCGAACTGATCAGCCAAGAGAAAGGCGACACACTCGCCCTCTATGCCGAACGCGCTGGACTGTCAGCAGCGGCCCTAGACGACGACTGGCAACGACAGTTGCTCGATTATGAGCTGAGTATCGACTGGTCGCTGATTGCCGCCCTGCAGCAGCAGGCCTACTGGGCCATGGCTCGCCAAGGACTCTCTAACCCGGTCACCGATGTCATTGCTCTGATCGACGAATCGAACCTGCGCGCTCTGCTACCGGGAGCCGTTGGCATCCCGCTGCCGGTACCGCCTAGCTTATGAAACTCCTTCACCTCTCGGTTGCCAGCATCCTGGGCTCCGGCATTGGTTTGTTGCTCCTGCTCGGGATTACCCTGCAGAGCCATAACAGGCTCGAAGCCGCAAAGGCTGAGATCACCGATCTGTTCGAGCTGCGCCATCGCATCGACCATCTGTCTGTGGCGACCGATAGCTTATTGCTCTTCGGTGCTGGCCCTGAACTCTGGCGGCGCCTGCGCGCTGACGCCGAGGATATCCAGCGGCGTCTGCAACTCCAGGCGTTCCAGCATCCCCAGGCACTCAAGGCCGCGCATCGCGTGCAGATCTTGATCGATGCCGTCGCTCAGCTGGCGGTGCCGGCCAATTCGGGTCTGGCGCCAGGGAATGGCTCAGTGATCGAGCCGCTGCCCATGACAGACCGGACCCGAATCGTCCTGAGTCAGATTGCAGGTCACGGCGTCGCGATGGACACCGCCTTGGACGGCTTGTTGCGCGAGCGCCGACAAGCCGTCGCCCAGGAGACGAATCAGATCGCGATCAGACTCGCGGGCTCGGTCATCCTCTTCGGCCTGCTCTGCATCAGCGCCTTCGGCCTGCTGTATTGGCGAGTCGCGGCGCCTGTGCGCTCGCTCACGCATACCGTCGAACGCATCCACCAGGGCGATCTCGACGCCCGTGCAACGGCGAAGGGCGGACACGAATTAGCCCGACTCGCAGCGGCCCTCAACCGAATGCTGGACCATCGCGAGGCCAGTGCTCGACGCCTGCGACAGTATCGTGAGCTGGTTGAGGGCAGCGATGACCTGATGGCGATCGCCGACGAGCAGTATCGTTACCTCTTGGTCAACCAGGCCTATGCGCAGCGATTCGGGCTCGAGCGAGCCCAGATCGAAGGCGCCCACATCGGTGATGTGCTGGGCCGTGGCTATTTCGACAGCGTGTTGAAGGCCAAGCTGGATGGCTGTCTTGCCGGTCACAACCAGCGTTTCGAGACCGAACGCCTCGATCTGGATGGACATTGGCGTCAGTTTCTAGCGCGCTATTTCTCGATCGAGACCCAGGCCCCAGCGGCGCGTCAGATCGTCGCCGTGATCACCGACATCTCTGAGTTCAAGCTGGTCGAGACCAAGCTCCGTGAGCAATCCCAGTTGCTCGACATCGCAGGGCGCGTGGGCCGCTTGGGCGGCTGGCGGGTCGATCTGGCAACCATGCAATCGCAATGGTCGGATATCGTCGCCGAGATCCACGGCGTCCCCAAGGGCTTTTCGCCCTCGGTCGACAAAGGCATCGCCTTCTACGCCCCTGAAGATATTGCAACTATTCGTCGCGTCTTCAGCGACTGCGCCGAGCGTGGCGTTTCCTATCACGAGGATCTCAGGATCATCAATACCCAAGGCGAGCGGGTGTGGGTGCGCACCACCGGCGAAGCCGTCTACGACGAGCAAGGCCGCATCAGTGCCGTGCAGGGGGCGTTTCAAGACATCTCGGCTCAGATAGCCGCAGAGCAAGAGGCAGAAGCCCTGAGCGAGCGTCTGCAGACAACGCTCGAGAGCATCACCGACGGCTTCTTCGCACTCGATCGGGACTGGCGCTTCGCCTACCTCAACCGTGAGGCCGCCCGGCTCTTGCAACAGCCACGTGAGCAGCTGCTCGGCAAGAACTTCTGGCACTGCTTCCCCGAGGCGATCGGCACCCATATCGAGCGGGCCTATCGGCGTGCGATGATCTCGCAAGAGACCGTAACCTTCGAGGAATATTACCGACCGTTCAGCATCTGGTTCGAGATCCGCGCCTTCCCCTCTCAGGAAGGGCTCGCAGTCTATTTCCAAGACATCACCGAACAGCACCAGATGGTGCTAAAACTGCAGTCGCAGAAGGCCGCACTGCGCCGTTCCCGTGACCAACTTGCCGAGCTGGTGCAGACGCGCAAGGCCCTGATCGATTCCTTGCCGGCCCATATCGCACTCCTCGATGGCGAGGGCCAGATCGTCGATGTCAATGACCAATGGCTCCAGATCGACGAGCAGCAGGCATGCTGCGGCAACCGTGTGGGTATCGGCGGTGACTATATCCAAGCCTGTGAACAGGCCTTCGGCGCCGAAGCGCAGGATGCAGTCTCGGCGGCTCAAGGTCTGCGCCAATTACTGGCGGGCCAGCTTCAGGGGTTCTCGCTCGAGTATCCCTGCCACGCCCAGGAGCAGCACTATTGGTATCGGATGGCCGCGAATCGGCTCAGCCACGGCGATCAGAACACCGAAACGCACGAGGGCGCCGTGGTGATGCATGTCGACATCACTGAGCGCAAGCTTGCCGAGCTGCAGCTGAACCAGCTATTGCATCGCGATCGGCTGACCAACCTCTTGACCCGCGATGGTTTCACCGAGGCCTTGGCTACGCGCCTCGCCGAGGTCGATCGGCATTCCGCATCCACGTTGGTGGCCTTGTTCGATATTAAAGATCTGCGCGACGTCAACGATTCCCATGGCTTCGAGACCGGTGATCAGCTGTTGATCGAGATCGCCCGCTGGCTCGAGCAACAAGCAGGCAAGGATGGGCTCGTAGGGCGCATCGCCGGGGATGAATTCAGCGTCTTCCTGCGCGGCAAGCCCGACCTCGATCCGTCGCATCAGGTCGAGGCAATCAGCGCGATCACTGAGCAGTGCTTCCTGCTGACCAATATCGGCATCGAGATTGACATCGACCTTGGCTATACCTTGGTCGGTGATCAGCCCTGCTCGGCCGAGGATCTACTCCACCAGGCCGAACTCGCCCTCTTCCAGCAGCGTCAACAGGGCACAGACACTGCCGTTGCCTATAATGCCGTCCTCGATCGGCAGGTGCATGACCGCATCGCACTGACCCAGGACCTGCGGACCGCGCTGAACGAGGAACAGTTTGAGCTCCACTTCCAACCGAAGGTGAATCTCGCAACGGGCGAGCTGGTTGCCTGCGAGGCATTGCTGCGTTGGAAGCATCCCGAGCGTGGACTGCAGGCGCCGGGCCTGTTCATTCCGATCGCCGAACAGAGCCAACAGATCGCCGCCATTGGCGATTGGGCATTGCACGAGGCCTGCCGGCTGCTGCGAGTATGGCAACAGGCCGGATTGGATGTGGTGAGCATCGCAGTCAATGTCTCGCTGCTCCAATTCCGTACCGCCGACTTCCCGCAAGCGGTCCGCGCAACGCTGCGCCACTTCGATATCGAACCCGGCGCCCTGACCTTGGAGATCACCGAAAGCGTGTTCGAAGAGGCCTCGGAGACACTCTTGGAACAGTTGAACGCGCTGCGCGATCTCGGTATTCGGCTGTCATTGGACGATTTTGGGACCGGCTATTCATCGCTGGCCTATCTGCAACATTATCCGTTCGATGAGATCAAGGTCGATCGTTGCTTCGTTGCGCGCATACTTAATGACCGCTACAGCCGCACCGTGCTCGAAGCGATCAAGGGCATTGCCGATGCGCTCGGCGCCGAACTGATCGCCGAGGGTATTGAGTCGGAAGCAGTGCGGCAGGCCTTGATCGATCTCGGCTACCATTTCGGACAAGGCTATCTGTTTAGCATTCCGTTGGAGAGCGAGGACTTCCGCTGGCTGTTGGAGCAAGGCTCTCGGCTGCCTTTGAAGACCGGCGACGGTGACCCATCGGCACCGCCATCCACCCAGACCAACCGATCGGAGACATCCGCGTGACTGAACCAGCCGAGGGACTCGCAAAAAGAACAACCGGGATCAGCGGCTTGGATCAAATGACCCAGGGCGGACTCCCAAGCGCCGGAGGGACCCTGATCCTGGGCCGACCAGCGTCTGGCAAGACCGTCCTTGCATTGCAGATCCTTGCCCAGGCGGTTGAGCGTGGCGAGGGCGCCATCTTCGTCTCGTTCGAGGAATCGCGGCGACAGGTCCTGCGCGATGCGGCCTCCTTTTCCTGGTGGCGACACCTGCAGGACGAGCAGCGCTTCCAGCTGGTCGATGCACGCCCAACGCCCGGCGCAAGGGTCTCCGGCGAGTTTGACCTCGAGGGGCTGTTGGCGGCTGTCGGACTCTGTGTCGAACGCACCGGCGCGCACTGGTTGGTCTTCGATGGGATCGATCAGCTGCTGCGCCGACAGCAGGACACCTTGGTGGCGACCGATCAGATCCACGACCTCAGCAATTGGTGCGAGGAGCGCGGCCTCTCCCTCATCCTGACCGGCAAGTTGAACGAGAACAGTCTTGCGCCAACCCATCTGGAAGGTATCGAATACCTGTTGCCCAGTGTCTTCGTGCTCTCGACAACCCTGGTTTCAAGCCGGCTGAGCCGTCGCTTTCGCATCGCCAAGTACCGCGGCACCGCGCACACGACCGATGAAGTCGCGATGCTCCTCGACGACGATGGCGTTCACTTTCCCTATGCCATACGCCCCAATGCGACTCCGGGGCCAGCACCGAGTGAGCGCATCAGCACAGGCATTTGCAGGCTCGATGAGGTGCTCGGGGGCGGCCTCTATCGGGGCTCGACGACCTTGATCTCCGGCCAGCCTGGCACCGCCAAGACGACCCTCTCCGGGAGTTTCGCGGCAGCCGCCGCCGACCGTGGCGAACGCACCTTGTTCCTCAGTTTCGATGAACAGCAAGCACCGGTGGTGCGCAATCTGGCCTCGGTGGGGATTGCCCTGAGCGAGCCGATCGAGTCCGGCCTGGTCCAATTCCAGGCGCGCGAGGCGTGGAGCGGTCTGGTCGAGGATCACTACCATGCACTAGAGCAGTTGATTCAAACCTTCCAGCCCGATTGTCTGATCATCGATCCGGTCTCCGCGCTACTGAAGGCCGCCGGTGCCGATAGCGCCCAGGTCGCCATCGAGCGGGTGCTCAGTACCACCCGCGCGCGCGGCATCACCACCCTATTGACCTCATTGGGCACGCAAACCGACCCAACCAGCGAGGCCACCCTCAGCCATGCCTCGACCCTGGCCGACACCTGGCTGGTGCTCGGATTCAACGTCTATGGTGGGGAGCGCAACCGCTCGCTCTCGGTGGTGAAGTCACGCGGTAGCGCGCATTCAGACCAGGTCCGCGAACTCATCCTGGCGAGCCAAGGCATCGATCTGGCCGATGTCTACGAATTTGGCACCGAGGTGCTGATGGGTACGGCACGGATGCAGAAGGAGAGCGAGGAGGCGATCAGCCGTCGGCTCAAGGCACTCGAAGATGCTCAGCACCAGCGCTCGTTAGAGCAGCAGATCGAACAACTCCAGGCCCAAACCGAACGGCTCAAGTTCGAATTGCAGGCACACGAAGAAGAACGCTCAGCCCGCGAGCAAAGTGTTCGGCGTCATAACCGCGATGTCATTGGTCGTCGAGATCCGACTCCCTCTGGTGCCAACGATGCACAGCATCGAACGCCAGAGCAAACCCCACCCGAGGGTGCCGCATGAGCCAGGACGCAGAGACCATGACTGTTGACCCGCAAAATCTTAGGCTTTTCGTGACCGGCGATGCGCCGCGCTCACGACGCGCGCGTACCAATCTCACCGAGACGCTCAACGAGAATGGACTCGACCCCGCCGCGGTCCAGGAGATCGATTTGACCGCTGCCCCCGAGCAAACCCTCGTCTTTGGCATCTTTGCCACGCCGGCCCTGCTACGCACCAGTGACGCTGGCGACGCCGAGATCCTCTATGGCGACCTCTCCGAAAGGCGGGCATTAGTACGCTTTCTGGCGCTTGGCTAACCGCACCTTTGGATCGATCGACATTAAAAAGGGCGCCGCGGCGCCCTTTGCTCTCTTCGCAACAGCGAAACTGATCAGTTCACCTTGGGATCGAGCTCGCCCTTGGCATAACGCTGGGTCATGTCCTCAAGCGACAGTGCGCGAATCTTGCTCGCATTGCCAGCGGTGCCAAAGGCCTCGTAGCGGTGCTTACAGATGTCCTTCATAGCCTTAGTCGAGGCCGCCAGATACTTGCGCGGGTCGAAGTTCTTTGGGTTCTCGGCCAGATGCTTGCGGATAGCACCGGTCGAGGCCATGCGTAGGTCGGTATCGATATTGACCTTGCGCACGCCATTCTTGATACCCTCGGCGATCTCCTCAACCGGCACGCCATAGGTCTCGCCCATGGCGCCACCGAACTCGTCAATGATCTTCAGCCATTCCTGCGGCACCGAGGATGAGCCATGCATCACCAGATGGGTATCCGGGATGCGGGCATGGATCTCGCGAATACGCTGGATGGCGAGGATGTCACCTGTCGGCGGCCGGGTGAACTTGTAGGCCCCATGGCTGGTTCCGATAGCGATGGCCAGGGCGTCGACATGGGTATCCTGGACAAACTTGGCCGCCTCTTCCGGATCAGTCAGTAGCTGATCGTGGCTAAGCTTGCCTTCGGCGCCAGAGCCGTCCTCCTCGCCCGCCATGCCGGACTCGAGCGAGCCCAGGCAGCCGAGTTCCCCCTCGACCGAGACGCCGCAGGCATGCGCCATATCGACGACCTGACGGGTGACACTGGCGTTGTAGTCGTAGTCCATCGGCGTCTTCATGTCTTCGCCCAGCGAACCGTCCATCATCACCGAGCTAAAGCCAAGCTGAATCGAGCGTTGGCACACCGCGGGCGATGAACCATGATCCTGGTGCATCACGACCGGAATGTGCGGGAATTCCTCGATCGCCGCCAGGATCAGGTGACGCAGGAAGGGCGCGCCGGCGTACTTGCGCGCTCCGGCCGATGCCTGACAGATCACTGGAGAATCGGTCTCGTCAGCGGCCTCCATCATGGCCCGCATCTGCTCGAGGTTGTTGACGTTAAAGGCTGGGACGCCGTAGTTGTGCTCGGCGGCGTGATCCAGCAACTGGCGTAGCGAAATAAGAGCCATTGGGATTCTCCTCTGTCGTTGTAAAGACGTAAAAACGTGGTCGGGATCGATTGCCAATGCGTCAGTCGTCGGTCAGCAGGCGATGCTCGCCGACGCGCATGATCTTCATGATATTGGTCTGCCCCTCGACACCACAGCGGTCGCCTTTGGTGATGATCACCAGATCGCCCTCTTGCACGGTGCCATGGCGCAGCAACTCTTCGATGACCTCCTTGTTAACTTCGTGGATATCGGTGCTCGAGACATCGAATCTTACCGGATAAACGCCGCGAAAAAGGGTCACTTTTCTACGGGTTGGAACCTGCCGTGTCATCGCGTAGATCGGAATGCCGGAGCTGATCCGAGACATCCATTTGACCGTCGAGCCGGATTCGGTGAGCGCCGCAATCGCCTTGACGCCAAGATGATTGGCGGTGTACATCGTGGCCATCGCGATAGCCTCGTCGACGCGGCCGAAAACAGCATCGATGCGATGGCCAGAACGGCGCACCAGGCGCTCTTTCTCGGCCTCGGCGCAGATGCGTGACATCGACTCGACCACTTTGGCCGGGTTCTTGCCTACCGAGGTCTCGGCGGAAAGCATCACCGCATCGGTACCATCGAGCACGGCGTTGGCAACGTCGAAGACCTCGGCCCGAGTCGGGATCGGGTTCTCGATCATCGATTGCATCATTTGGGTGGCGGTGATCACCACGCTGTTGCGATCGCGCGCCATGCTGATCAGGCGCTTCTGCACTGCCGGCAGCTCGGCATCACCGATCTCGACCCCAAGGTCGCCGCGCGCCACCATCACCGCATCCGAGGCATCAATGATCTCTTCAAGCGCGGTTAAGGCCTCCGCACGCTCGATCTTGGCAACGATGCCGCCCCTGCCGCCCGCTTCTTCGAGCAGTTTCCGCGCTAGCCGAACATCGTCACCACTGCAGACAAATGAGACCGCGACGTAGTCGGCCTCAACCTCGGCGGCAAAGACGATATCGGCCTTGTCTTTATCGGTCAGTGCGGGCGCTGAGAGCCCACCGCCCTTCTTGTTGATGCCCTTGTTATTCGATAGATGTCCACCGAGCACGACGGTGCAGTCGATACGCGTGCCGACGACCTGGTCAACCTGCAGCTCGATTGCACCGTCATCAAGCAGCAGGACGTCACCTGGGGCGACATCATTGACCATGCTTGGCAAGGTGGTCCCAACCCGATTCGCATCGCCAGCCTCGAGCGGGCAATCAGCGTCAATCGCAAATGCCGCTCCCTCGGCGAGCTGAATTACACCCTCGACAAAGCGCCCGATGCGGATCTTCGGCCCCTGGAGATCGACGAGCAGACCAAGCGGATGCCGCTTAGCAAGCGCCGTCTCACGCACGCGACGCGCCCGCTCGAGGTGCCGGTCATGGGTGTCGTGCGACATATTCAGCCGCACCACGTTGAGGCCAGCATCTATCATGGCCTCAAGGACACCTGGACCATCAGTGGCCGGGCCAAAGGTCGCAACGATCTTGGTACGTCTTGGCATGTTTCAATCCACGCCCAGCCAAGCCGGGCGACACTGCAGGGAAGAGGTTACGCCTCTGCCGTGCGGCATTATCCCCCTGAAGGGGGAGGTTGCAAGCTGGAGATTTTGATGAACGGTATCGATCAGCAGTGTAAGCAGAGTCACAGCGAACCAATGCCTCGCCGCGTGATCGCGATCCACTAAGATCGCGCTCTGTGCAGCCCTGAAGACCCCGGTTGTTAGTCCTGAGCGCGCGCTTCGAGCATCGCGACGGCCGGTAGCGTCTTACCCTCGAGGTATTCGAGGAAGGCACCGCCGGCGGTCGAGATGTAAGAGACGCGGTCGTAGATATCGTACTTCTGGATGGCCGCGATGGTGTCACCGCCGCCAGCCAGGGTGAAGGCGTCGGTCTCAGCGATCGCCATCGAGATGGTCTTGGTGCCCTCGCCGAATTGATCGAACTCGAACACGCCGACCGGGCCGTTCCAGACTACGGTACCGGCGCTCTTGATGACCTCGGCCAGCGCGTTCGCACTGTCCGGCCCGATGTCGAAGATCATGTCGTCATCCTCAACCTCGGCAACCGGCTTGGTCACCGCAGGCTCGTTTTCATCGAACTGCTTACCGCAGACGACGTCGGTCGCGATCGGGATGGTCGCGCCAGCTGCGGTCGCCTTCTCCATCAGCGTCTTCGCGGTGTCGACCAGGTCGGCCTCGTACAGCGACTTGCCAACATTGTTGCCATCAGCGGCGATGAAGGTGTTGGCGATGCCACCGCCGACGACGAGCTGATCGACTTTGGTCGAGAGGGCCTCGAGCACGGTCAGCTTGGTCGAGACCTTGGAGCCGCCGACGATTGCAACCATCGGCCGCTTAGGATCGGCCAACGCCTTCTGCAGTGCGTCCAGTTCCTCGGCCAGCAGCAGGCCAGCGCAGGCGGTCGGCGCGAACTTGCCAGCGCCATGAGTCGACGCCTGGGCACGATGGGCGGTACCGAAGGCATCCATCACATAGACGTCACAGAGCGCCGCATATTGCTTCGATAGGGCCTCGTCATCCTTCTTCTCGCCCTTGTTGAAGCGTACGTTCTCGAGCAGCACCAGCTCGCCATCGGCGACCTCAGGGGCCGCCTCGAGATAGTCCTTGGCCAGGCGAACCTCACGGCCCAGTTTGGTGCCGAGGTCCGCTGCCACCGGTGCCAGCGAGTCCTCCTCCGAGTAAACACCCTCTTCTGGGCGGCCCAGGTGCGACATCACCATGACCTTGGCACCAGCCTTGAGGCAGTGCTCAAAGGTCGGCAGCGAGGCCGTGATGCGGGCATCGGAGGTGACTTTGCCATTCTTGACCGGGACATTGAGATCTGAGCGGATCAGGACCCGTTTACCGGCTAGATCAAGATCGGTGAGCTTGGTGAAGGACATAGCAAAGGGCCTCATCGAGATGGTGTTAAAAAGCCTTGAGCGATCTGGAAAACCATCAAGGCTTTCCAAATCGTTCCTGACCTGTTGTTCCAGCGCCGTCTGTTCGCAGCCGCTGACTCAGGGTATTGCTGATCCTGCCCTAGGGATCGGGGCAGCCCTGAGGCCGCAAGCGTCGATCCGCGCTACATTGCAGGCCAGCGTGGGTCATTCACTCGGGCGTACCAAACCGCCCGAGCGACCAAACAAAGACCTCAGCTCAATCAGCCAGCAACGTGCTGCGCCAGGCGCAAGAAGTTGCAGGTGTAGCCGTACTCATTGTCGTACCAGGCCACGACCTTCACGAAAGTGCTGTCGAGCATGATGCCGGCGCCGGCATCGAAGATCGACGGCGTGCCATGACCACGGAAATCGGTCGAGACCACCTTCTCATCGGTGTAGGCCAGCACACCGGCTAGATCACCGGATTCCGAGGCTGCCTTCATAGCCGCGCAGATAGCCTCATAGCTCGCTTCTTTGTTCAGCTCGCAGGTCAGGTCAACCACCGAGACGTCCGAGGTCGGCACGCGGAAGGCCATGCCGGTGAGCTTGCCGTTGAGCTCTGGGAGCACCTTGCCGACGGCCTTGGCGGCACCGGTTGAGGACGGGATGATGTTCTCAAGGATGCCACGACCTCCGCGCCAGTCCTTCATCGACGGGCCGTCAACCGTCTTCTGGGTTGCGGTGGCCGCGTGCACGGTGGTCATCAGGCCGCGTTTGATGCCCCAGTGATCATTCAGCACCTTAGAGACCGGCGCCAGACAGTTGGTGGTGCAAGATGCGGCGGAGATGATCGCCTGGCCGTCATAGGTGTTGTGGTTGACGCCATAGACGAACATCGGCGTGCTGTCCTTCGACGGCGCGCTCTGGACCACCTTCTTGGCGCCAGCATCGATGTGCGCCTGGCAGGTTTCAGTG
This sequence comes from uncultured Halochromatium sp., assembly GCA_964516305.1. Lineage (GTDB taxonomy): Bacteria > Pseudomonadota > Gammaproteobacteria > Chromatiales > Chromatiaceae > Lamprobacter. Next base: position 28,137 of record CAZEZH010000024.1, read on the forward strand.
GTGAGGAAGAAACCGGTGCACTCGAGCACCAGATCGGCACCGATGTCGTTCCAAGCCAGCTTCGACGGGTCGCGCTCAGCGGTCAGGCGGATCGCGTTGCCGTTGACGGTCATGGTATTGCCGTCGACCGAGACATCACCGGCGAAATTACCATGCACCGAGTCGTATTTGAGCATGTAGGCCAGGTAGTCGGGGTCAAGGAGGTCGTTGATGCCGACCACCTGCATGTCCGGAAAATCCTTCGCGATTGCGCGGAAGGCCATGCGACCAATACGGCCGAAACCATTGATGCCAACTTTAAGGGTCATGGGGGGGTACTCCTCGTAGACGAGTGATAAAGAACAGTTGAGGCCCAGGTTCGCCCGATCAGCGCGGGGCTATCCGAACGCTGATCGGGTGCTGCTCAGGCACTGATCGGATCGGCGACCCTGAGCTTAGAGCAGGCTATCGACAGCTTCGGCAACGGCCTCGGCGGTAATGCCGAATTCTTTGTAGACGGCCGGTGCTGGCGCTGACTCACCGAAGGTATCGATGCCAATGATCTTGCCGTGCATGCCGACGTACTTTGGCCAGAGGTTGGAGACCCCGGCCTCGACCGCGACCCGTGCCTTGACTGCGTCCGGCAAGACCGATTCCTTGTACGCCTCGTCTTGGGCATCGAAGGTATCCATCGAAGGCATCGAGACGACACGGACCTTGCGGCCTTTGGCGCTCAGCTGCTCGGCCGCGGTCACCGCCAGCTCAACCTCAGTGCCGGTGCCGATGATGATCGCATCAGGCGCACCGTCAGAGTCGCGCAGCACATAGGCGCCCTTCTCGATCGCCTGCATCTGCTCCTCGGTGCGGCTCATGTGCGGAGCGCCCTGACGCGAGAAGATCAATGCGCTCGGCCCGCCGGTGCGCTCGATGGCGAGTTTCCAGGCGACCGCGCTCTCGACCGCGTCACAAGGACGCCAAGTCGACATGCGCGGAGTGAGACGAAGGATCGAGACCTGTTCAACCGGCTGATGGGTGGGGCCGTCCTCGCCAAGACCAATGGAGTCGTGGGTGTAGACGAAGATCGGGTTGATCTTCATCAGAGACGCCATGCGCACCGCATTGCGGGCGTATTCCATGAACATCAGGAAGGTCGCGCCATAGGGCTTGAGGCCGCCGTGCAGGGTCGCGCCATTCATGATGGCCGACATGCCGAACTCGCGCACGCCGTAGTAAATGTAGTTGCCACCAGCATCGCTCGGGCTCACGCCCTTGGCACCGGACCAAATCGTCAGGTTTGAGCCGGCCAGATCGGCCGAACCACCAAGCAGTTCAGGCAGCATGGGGCCGAAGCCGTTGAGCGCGTTCTGCGAGGCCTTGCGGGTGGCGATCTTCTCGGCCTTGGCGTCAACCGACTTGATGAACTCCCAGGCTTTGGCATCGAAATCTTCTGGCAGCTCGCCTGACATGCGGCGCTCAAACTCAGCGGCCTCGGTCGGAAATGCGGATTTGTACGCGGCGAACTTATCGTTCCAGGCACGCTCAGCAGATCCCCCACGCTCTTTCGCATCCCAGCCGGAATAGACCGCATCTGGGATCTCGAACGGCCCATGCGTCCAGCCCAGCGCCTCGCGGGTCAATGCGATCTCGTCGTCGCCAAGCGGGGCGCCGTGGCATTCCTCTTTGCCCTGTTTGTTCGGCGAGCCGAAGCCGATCACCGTCTGACAGCAGATCAGCGTCGGCTTGTCGGTGACGGCACGCGCCTCTTCAATGGCAGCCTTCACGGCCTCGGCATCGTGTCCATCAACCTTCGGGATGACGTGCCAGTTGTAGGCCTCGAATCGCTTTGGCGTGTCATCAAGGAACCAAGCTGGAACATCACCGTGGCCGCGAACCTCGCCGTCAATCGAGATATTGTTGTCGTCGTAGAAGGCGATCAGCTTGCCCAAGCCCAGCGCACCGGCCAACGAGCAGGATTCGTGAGAAATACCTTCCATCAAGCAGCCGTCGCCGAGGAACACGTAGGTGTGATGATCGACGATTTCGTGGCCTGGCTTGTTGAACTGCGCGGCCAAGACCTTTTCAGCCAAGGCCATGCCGATACCGTTGCTGATGCCCTGTCCAAGTGGACCGGTCGTTGTTTCGATGCCGGGTGCATAACCGTACTCGGGATGACCAGGCGTCTTCGAGTGCAGCTGACGGAACTGTTTGAGGTCTTCGATACTCAGACCATAGCCGGTGAGGTGCAGTAGCGAGTAGAGCAACATCGAGCCATGGCCATTCGAGAGCACGAACCGGTCGCGATCAGGCCAATGCGGGTTCTGCGGATTATGCTGCATATAGTCGTTCCACAGCACCTCGGCGATATCGGCCATGCCCATAGGCGCGCCTGGGTGTCCAGATTTCGCCTTCTGGACCGCGTCCATGCTGAGCGCACGGACGGCGTTGGCAAGTTCTCTGCGTGAGGACATCTGCCCCTCCTGATCAAGTTTCGTTCGGGTGACTAATTCTGCTCTTGAACATGTGCCGAGGCGCCTCAGCCGGAGAGGCCGCAGCGGCAGGCGCTTCCACACGACGCCAGGCCGCGCTTTATCGCCCCGAGGACCCGATTCCAAGCGGCTACCGCCGTCTTGGAGGTCAATGCCCTAGAATACATCTGAATGGCAAGGTCACTGCTGATCGCAGACATAAGCCAGACATTCTCGCCGAAACTCGACCGATAAGCCAAGACTATTGCCGCGGACTCGGGCTCGGGCTCCGTTACCAGATCCCAATATTAAGGATTACTGAAGCATTTTGCGCAAGTACCGGCGACCGCCATAGCGACCTATAACGGTCTCACAAAGACCTAGATCCACTGCGGTTAAAGACACTTAGGTGACAAACTTAGGATGGATTATTGAAGCTAGATCGCAGTGGTCTAGGCCGCAGACGACATCGGCCGGGTCGATCGTCTTCAGCCATCCCGCCACTTGATCGAGCAACCGACGCTCGGAATCTGGTGCTCGGGACCTCGACCCGTCTCGGCAACCTGCCTCATGGCCTCGAACAGATCGCGGCGAGCCTCCTCTGGCGCGGTCTCCTTCCGGCTTTCGTCGAGCCGCCCCCGATACTGCAGCTCTAGCGCATTGTTATAGCCAAAGAAATCGGGCGTGCAGATCGCACCGTAGGCCTTGGCAACCTGCTGACTCTCATCGATCAAGTAAGGGAACGGGAAGTCATGCTCGAGAGCGACGACCTTCATGTTCTCGAACGAGTCCTCTGGATAGTCGGCTGGATCATTGGCCATGATGGCGACGCTGCCAACCCCAAGGGTCATGAGTTCCCGTGCATCGCGGACCAGGCGCTCTCGCACGGCCTTCACGTACGGACAATGGTTGCAGATGAACATCACCAACAAACCGCTCGGACCCATGCAGTCGTCGCGTTGCCAGGTCTGTCCATCAACCCCTGGAAGTGCAAAATCAGGTGCCTTCTGACCGAAGTCACACACTGGCGTCTCGAGTGAAACCATCGCTAAAAACCCTCCTGAATGCTCAACTTTATCGAGCGCCTATGGTAACCCAATGTCCGCCCACACTGAGGCCCGAAATGCCTGCCCAGTATGGACGCTGAGGGCTCAATTTCAGCCCGCTGAAGCCCCAAATAGAGCCCCGGAATAAAAGCTCTAAACCATTGTTTTTTAAAATATTGGCAGCAAGCAGAGGGGGGCCGCACAGGACCCCAGAATGGCCCACACCCCTATAAACAGGCCCTACGATCGTTTAGACTGGGCGGCTCTCGTCAATTGATTAACCATCCGCAACGCGGCGCACCCGGCCTTCTGCCGGTGGCTTGCAGCGGAGCCTAACGAGAGACCTTCGATCTATGTCAGATAACTTCATTTTCACCTCAGAATCCGTCTCTGAGGGCCATCCAGACAAGGTTGCCGATCAGATCTCGGATGCTGTCCTCGACGACATCCTTGCCAAAGACAGCAACCCCGAGCACGCCCGGGTCGCCTGTGAGACCATGATTAAGACCGGTGCGGTCATCGTCGCCGGCGAGATCACCACCGACCACTGGGTCGACTTTGACGAGCTTGTGCGGGGTGT